>NZ_JBALOS010000104.1:16407-19159 GCF_036962765.1 Neobacillus drentensis | reverse complement strand
TGTCTGAATAGGCCCCGCAGTCATCTTTTCCACACATAAAATTAATTCAAATGCAGCTATTATTTAGCATCATGAAAAATAATTCCTAGTCCAAAACGGGTACCAGATGTCACTGTACTGACGCCATGCCTAACAGTCGCCCGATAATAGCCTCGGGTTCCTTCAATTGGACGATGGTTCGTTGGGAAAATGAGTCCTTCACCCTGATCAAGAGTAATGACATGCCCTCGGCTTTGGGCACGAGGTCTTTGCTCAACAAGGATGGATTCACCGCCGGTATAGTCTCGATCCCGTTGATTTAGCACAAATAGCACTTGGAAAGGAAAGTATACATCACCATATATATCTTGGTGCAAACAGTTATATCCTCCGGTTTCATACTTAAGAATTAATGGTGTAGAACGAGTTTGCCCCTGGGCGTGACAATGTTCAAGAAATTCTAATAGGCTGGGTGGATAAATGGGTTCTTTTTTTAGTTGCTGTAACCAGCGGTTGGCAGCTTTGGCCAATTCCGGGTAGAAGTCAATGCGAAGTTGTAGTAGTAATGAAGGGAGGGGAGATTGATAATATTTGTATTCTCCTTCCCCGAATCGATATCTTTTCATATTAATGGTGCTCCGAAAATTGGTTGGATGCTCATATGTATGGATCATTTCCTGGCATTGGTCAGGTTCCAATAATGGGGGAAGCTTTGCAAAGCCCTGGGTATCTAGGAGGCGGTGCACCTCCTCCCAGTCTAATGATGAAATCCTATTTGGCATTTTTGTTCATTCCTTTCGTGTGGGCAGGTACTTTTTCCAATTCCAATAGCTTTTCTTTCATCTCCAATCCGCCCCGAAATCCAGTGAGCTTGCCGTTTTTGCCAATCACACGATGACAGGGAACCGTGATTAAGATCGGATTAGCCCCAATCGCTGAGGCAACAGCACGGACCGATTTAGGTTTTTTCAGAATTTCCGCGATTTCCGAGTAAGTATGTGTACAACCGTAAGGAATTTCATGTAATGCGTTCCAAACTGATTGTTGAAAAGGCGTCCCGTAATAATCGATTGGAAAGGTAAACAACGTCCGCGTTCCGTGAAAATATTCGGCGAATTGGTCAGCATATTCCTGTAATCGGTGATCATCCTGTTCTAATTGGTGCTGAGGAAACTTTTTCTGCACCCAGTTCACTAATTCCTCAAAGCCCTTATGATTCGAGCCGACATAACAAAGTCCTTTTGATGTTGCTGCCAGGTACATTTCCCAAGGTCCATCAACAAACAATTTCCAAAAAATTTTTTTATTTTCCATTTTAAAAATTCCTTTCTTTAGTTCCTCCGCGACAATTGCCGATATCCTGAAGGTGTATAGGTTGTAATTTTTTTAAAAAGCGTCGCGAAATGAGCTGGATTTGAGATTCCCACATCCATACTAATGTCATTTATTGATTTATCTGTTGCAGCTAGCAGCTGTTTAGCCTGATTGATTCGTGTCTCCTGAATATATTGAGCCGGGGTTACCCCCTTAATTAGCTTAAAGGTCCGTTGCAAATGATAAGGGCTGCCGTGACAAATATCTGCCAAGCTTTCGAGTGTTAATGGTTCGTGAAAATGCGTGTCGATGTACCCAGCAATTTGTGCGACCCATTCTTCATTTGGGAGTCGCAGTCCTTTCGGCTTGCACCGTTTACAGGGACGGAAATGCTCAGCTAGTGCATGTTCTGTATTAAAAAAGATCTGGACATTTTCAATTTTTGGAGCTCTGGATTTGCAGGATGGCCGACAGAAAATACCTGTTGTTTTAACGCCATAAAAAAATTGATCATCATAAGAAGAATCATTCTTGATAATCGCCTGCCATCTTTCTTCAGTCAGACCGTTACCATCCGGACGAACCATGTGTGGTGTTTTTACCCTTTTCACCTTATCACCTCGGTAATCAGTATACCTCTATTTAAAGGGGGAAGTAAGTGATTACGAATATTAAAGCAAGATTAGAAAGGTGAATGTAAGCGCTATATAATCGTTAAAGAAATATTCACAGGTTTTTAGAAGCATTTGTTATAAAATAAATATGTTAAGTATTTCACAAACCATAATAGCATTCAGTTTATTGACAAAGGAGTATATCTGATGGGATACAGTAAACCCGAAAAAATCATGGAAATTACCATTGAAAATGGAGTAAAAAAATCAAAGTACCCGCCTTTACAGACATTGATATTGGGTTTTGAAGCAGGTGCCTTCATCGCTTTAGGTTATTTACTTTTCATCCGTGTAACAGCAACGCTCACTGGAAATTTAGAAGGGTTGAGCAGTTTAATTGGTGCGTCTGTTTTTCCAATCGGACTTGTCCTCACATTACTCGCTGGTGGAGAACTGCTAACAGGGAATATGATGGCTGTGCCGCTAGCTCGAATCGCGCAGAAGATCAGCACGAAGAAGGTTCTTCATAATTGGTTTCTTGTAACGGTTAGTAACTTTCTGGGGGCACTATTTGTCGCTTACTTTTTTGGACATTTGCTCAGCCTTACGGAAACAGGACCATTCCTGGAAAGAACGATAAGTGTTGCTGACCATAAATTAGAAGCTACATTTCTCCAAGCCTTTATTTCGGGAATAGGCTGTAATTGGCTTGTTGCTTCGGCTGTGTGGCTTTCTTATGGTGCTAATGATATGGTCGGGAAAATTACTGGTATCTGGTTTCCAACGATGGCATTTGTCGCGATTGGCTTTCAACACGTGGTGGCGAATATGTTTGTGATTCCAGC
>NZ_JBALOS010000104.1:16130-16365 GCF_036962765.1 Neobacillus drentensis | reverse complement strand
TATTTAGAGAATTTTGTCCCTGTTTTTTTAGGAAATGCTGTGGGCGGATCGATATTTATTGCTATGGCATACTGGCATGCTTATAAGAAAAAGGAACGGACTGTAACGGAACCGAAAGTGATTCATCCCATGATGAAAAGTGGTGTTAGATAAATAGCCTACAGTATATAGAACATTATTAATTAAACTCCTTTTTCAAAGGGAGTTTTTTTACATAAGGCTATGTTAAAGCATA
>NZ_JBALOS010000104.1:10133-16000 GCF_036962765.1 Neobacillus drentensis | reverse complement strand
AGGCAAGTTTAACAGAGCTTTACATAAAAATAAAACTTATCACTCATATTGCCATGTTCAAGTGAATAAAATCGGAGAATGAATGGATTTCATTGGAAGGTCCTAGGTCACAGCATGAAAATATAGGATAAGAGGTTGGGGGAAATGAGAAAACGCTCGATTGTAATTTTATTTTTAGTCATCTGCAGTTTAATGGCGTTGGCTGGTTGTACAGAAAAAACAGTGAAAGAAAAGGCGGTTGGGGAAAAGGTCACAGAACCAAAGCAAAAGCCAGTTCAAACACCACAGGAAGAAAACCAGAAGGAAGAAGCACCGAAACCGATTACGGTCAATGTACTGGATCCAAATACGAAATCGATTATCAAAACCTTTCTTCCAGTTGATATGGGATTTGGAACAAATAACGAAGCTTATAAAAAGGAACTAGAGAAGTGGGCAAGCGACTTGGCAAGAGGAACGGAAGGTAAGAATGGCTATGATCAACGAATGGTTCTGGATAAGATTGACTCCAAAGGTCAGATCATTAAAGGGAAACCGAGGATTATTTTAGAAGAATCAGAGTTGGTTGAAAAGGTAATTGCAGCATCTGCAAATGGAGGAGATGTGGAACTGCCTCTTTATGTGACCGAGAGCGGGTATAAGCCGGAGGATGTGAACCAATTAGGAGAAGTCGTTGTGGCAACCTATACGACAAGATTTAATAGCGGGGTTGTCGGCCGTTCAAAAAATATCGAATTGTCAGCAGGAGCGATAAATAATGTCATTGTAGGCACAGGAGATATTTTCTCATTTAACACAACAGTAGGACCAAGTGATGCCGAGCATGGATATCAAAAAGCGAAGGAAATCGTTAATAAACAATTAGTTGATGGAATTGGCGGTGGGATTTGCCAGACTTCTTCTACCTTGTTTAATGCCGTAGACCAATTAGGTGTTAGTTATATTGAAAAACACCACCATTCCTTGTCAGTTGGTTATGTACCTGCAGGCAGAGATGCCACCGTATCCTATGGAGGTCCCGACTTCAAATTTCAGAATACAACTGGCGCACCATTTCTCATTAAATCCATCTACAAAAAAGGTTCCTTAACGATCGAAGTAAGAACATCAGCAGCCTTCCAAGCTTTAATGGCAAAACAATAAAAAGTGTCAGTCACCATTTTGGATGGTGCCTGACACCTTGTAAAGAAACATACAAAAGGAGGGAGGATTATGGGGTTGTTTTCGAAACGGGAGTTTACGATTGCTGAAGAGGGAATTGATTTGGTTGAAAAGATAAGGCTGGGCGGAGTGGATCAGTTTGTCCTTATCCAGGGGGATGATGTTACGAAGCCTGTATTGTTATTTGTTCATGGCGGTCCATGTATGCCGGTTCCTGGCGTGGTTTCGCGAGGTCAGAATTTTGCCGTTTCCATCTCCACTAAAGAGCTCGTTAAACATTTTATTGTAGTATTTTGGGACCAGCGAGGGGCAGGGAAATCCTATCACAAAAATACACCCAAAGAATCTTTTCGTGTCGAGCAATATATTCACGATTGCTATGAATTAATCGATATCTTAAGGAAACGTTTTAATAAGGAAAAGGTATTTTTAGCTGGTCATTCATGGGGGACCATTATTGGATTATCGATTGCATCCAGGCACCCAGAAAAGCTTCATGCCTATATTGGCATATCGCAAATTATTAATTGGCAGGAAAATGACATGATTTGTTTTGACTGGTTAAAGGCCAGGGCCGAGAAAGCCAATGATCGGAAAACATTGAAGAAATTAGAAGAACTAGGACGACCACCTTATCTATTACTGAAACAATGGACCGATTTCCGACGCCCCCTGATCAAATACAATTCGATGGTTTATGAAAGCGAAAAAGTGAAACATCCAGGTATGCTTGGTGCTTTAAAGCTCTTCTTAAATAGTTCAGAATACTCCATGAAAGCTATCTTCCATACACTTTACAGCTCCTACAATCAAACCTACACCCAAGAACTAGTTGAAGATTTTGCAAAGGTTAATTTTAAAACAATAAAAAGAATAGAGACGCCGCTTGCCTTCTTACACGGGGCAAAAGATGTTCATGTTGACGGACAACCTGTGGAGCAATATTTTATCGAACTAGAGGCACCGTTTGGGAAAGAATTGGTTTGGTATGACAATTCCGGCCATATGTTTCATCCTGACGATACGAAAAAGATTGAAAAATTTATCATCGAATATGCGGAAAAAGTCTCAGAAATGCTGGTCGTATAGTTTGATAAGGTTCAATATTAAAAGCCCGTTATTATCTTTTCAACGACTGTAGTTGAAGAGATAGTAGCGGGGCTTTTTTAATGATTTTAAATGTGTATATTTATTCCTTGGTAAACAAAAAATACCATTGGTCATCGAAAAAAATGTAGGAGGATTTACATGGAATGGTTTAAGAAAGCGTTAATTTCTTTTGCTCTAATCATATTATTAGGAGGATTAGGTCAGCAAAGTGCAGCAGCTAAAGACCTTAAAGTTACTATTCACCCTGATCCATCGAATGGTCAAATGAAGTCGATAGAGACGAGCAGACAAAAGCCAACGAAGGCAAAAAACCAGGGATTATCGGAAGATTATCATGGACATAAATCCAATCGGCCGGAAACGAATAATCCAAAAAAGAAAAAAGCACCATCAGCGAATAATCGTTTTATTCCGATTCAATTATTAGGTATTAATGACTTGCATGGACAATTAAATGTAACCCGAAACGTAAACGGAAAGCCAGCTGGCAGGGTTGATTATTTAGCTACCTATTTAAAAGAGCGAGAAGCAGAGAATAAAAATACCCTTCTTGTTCAGGATGGGGATATGGTAGGAGCCAGCCCTCCTGTTTCTGCACTTTTACAGGATGAACCAACAATTGAAATCTTGAACAAACTAGGTTTTGATATCGGAACCGTCGGTAATCATGAATTTGATGAAGGGTTAACGGAACTGCTCCGCCTGATAAATGGTGGAACGCATCCGAAAACTGGAAAATTTGCAGGCTCCAATTTTCCATGGATCGTTGCAAATGTCATCAATGAAAAAACAGGAAAGACAATCCTGCCACCTTATCAAGTCATCAAAGTAAATGGAATGCCGATTGGCTTTATTGGTGTCGTGACCACCGAGACTCCGACTCTAGTTGTCCCTAGTGGTGTAGAGGGATTAAAGTTCACAGATGAAGTAGAAGCCATAAACCAAAATGTAACGGAGTTGAAAAAACAAGGGGTAAAAGCGATTGTCGTCTTAGCTCATAATCCGGGTACTTCTGGTCCAAATGGAGAAAATCCAACAGGGCAGTTAGTCGATATTGCTAACAGGGTGGATGATGAAGTGGATATCATTTTTGGCGGCCATAATCACGCCTATATGAACGCAATGATTGACAATAAATTAGTAGTCCAATCCTATTCTTATGGCACGGCCTTTTCAGATGTGGATATCGAGATTGATCCAAAAACTAAGGATATCGTCTCAAAATCGGCAGAGATAGTAACTACGTTCCAGGAAGGTATCAAGCCAGATCCAGAGATAAAACGAATGATTGAAGGATATGAAGCAAAAGTGGAACCCATTGTTAATCGGGTGGTCGGGTCTACAGCGAATAGTCTGACCGCTAAGCAAAATGAGAATGGTGAGTCCGTCCTTGGTGACTTCATTGCAGATGCGCAAAGGAAGGCGATGAATACCGACTTCGCCTTTATGAATCCTGGCGGAATCCGAGCGGACATCGACCCTGGTGATATTACCTGGGGAGAAGTTTACACAGTTCAGCCCTTTAATAATGACCTTGTTAAAATGACAATGACTGGACAGCAGATTAGGGCACTGCTTAACCAGCAATGGGGTCCAACCAAAACCAATATGCTGCAGATATCTGGTTTAAGCTATAACTGGGATCCCAATAAATCAATCGGTCAAAGAGTAGTGAGCATTAAGTTGCCAGATGGCACGGAAATAGATCCAAATAAATCCTATTCAGTAACAGCGAATATCTTCCTTTCTGGCGGCGGAGATGGATTTACCGTATTTACTCAAGCCCAAAACAAAGAAGTCGGGCCCGTTGACCTTGATGCGTTAGTGAACTTTATCTCAGCCCAACCTAAACCATTCACTTATCAAATTCAAAACCGTATCCAGAGTGCTCAGTAATAAAATAGGGTGTCAGGCACCAATTGGTGCTGACACCCTATTTTTATTGTAAAGCTTCGATAGCCAGATCTTTGGCAGGAAGGAAGACTTCGCCGGTGTCCAAGTAATGGACGGTTACTTTATCTCCTTCTTTTAAGTAGATAGAGAGTGGGGCTTTTTCCGAAGAAACGATAAAGTTTTGGCGGTTGTTTATTAAGAATGAGACAACGGTGAAATCTCCGCTTTTTTCCTTGTAAACTCGCACAACAGTTCCGCTGATTTGCTTTTCTTCCGCCTTTGAATTTCCATCCACAGTGCCCTTGCCCCTTTGTAAGGCGGTTTTATATTGTTTAAGGGCCTCATTTGGGGTGCTGGCGTACACAGAAATTTCTGGATTAGCTGCTGATACAATAAAGTAATTTTGGAGAAATCCGTTTGAATCCAATACCGGTGTTAACCAACTAGCTTCCCCATAAAAATTATAAAGAATCGGCATTTGCCCAAGCCATTTCTTTTCAATAAATTTCTTCTCAATGATCTGCAAGGCACCTTGCGAATCCATATATGACTGCTCTGGATTTCCAGTATAGAATGTTGCTTTACCTGTCCGTGAGTTAGTCAGCGAGTACCCAAGCATGGAATCAACCCCTTCTTTAGGACTAGTGAAATCAGTGAAATAATACATCGTTCCATTTTCATCAAAGATTGGGCTTACATTTGACTCCGTTCCTTCATCGGAGGGCAGTTTCACATCAGACTTTCCGAATACACTATTCCAAAATCCATGAATGAGGTTTCCGTAATAGCTGTTTTGCAAACTAACAGCTTCAGGGGAGACTGCACCATCGATAAATTCTGGAACATTTGATAAAGGAAATTCTTTCATTTCGCCACTTTTAGAATCGACGACGACAACACCCTTAGTGTTAAATCCATTACGGGCGGAAATAAATTCACCGTAGGTACGGATATAATATGGTTTTCCATCCTCGTCAATTTCTAATTGAACGTCACCATAGAAAATTTTCATCGGATATTTCATGCGAATATGACGTTCTATATTTTTATTAAAATAAGAGGAAGGGGTATAAATCATTTCTGACTTAATGAATTTAGGATTAGCGCTAGAATCGGTTGCACTCAATGTAAAGTAGCCTGGTGTACTTTCACCTTTCCACCATTTGAAAAAGCCCGAGAATTCCACGGGAGCGATGTATACATAGTCTCCGTTCAGTTTTTGAATTTGCAGGTTTCCAAGCTCGTAGTAACTAGTGTTCGGTACCTGCCCAAATGCCTTTTTCATTTTGTTGCGGGCAAACTGCGGCGGAACACTTGCAGGAGTTTCTTTCTCATCAAAGGTTTGAATCTCTACCTTTTCATCCATCTTGGAGCCTTCATATTTTTCATCAGCATTAAATATAAACGCAGTTAAAAAATAAATCCCAAGGGCCACACTTGCTAGAAAGAGAATACCTTTAATCTTTCTTTCTGCCCCTTTAGAAAATACGGCTCCAGCAGCGGTAAGAACAATACCTAACGGCCAAACCGAGGTGAAATTTCTATCATGATTACTTAAATAATAGAATAAAAACACAGCTAGCATAAGAATGGCTACAACTGCAATGAAGAGCCCGATTTTAAGTTTTTTTCCGTCTTTTTTCCTTGCCTGTTCATGTTTAAACATTGGGATTAGAATAACTGCTGCGGCTATCCCAATAATC
>NZ_JBALOS010000104.1:9306-10110 GCF_036962765.1 Neobacillus drentensis | reverse complement strand
CCCATAAAAAATGCCCCTTTTGAAATAAGTCTTTCTACATTTACGAATGTAAATCAAGCAAGGTTTCATTTTTATTTTATTAATAGACTTGAAATACTTCGGTGACTATACTATTATATAATTTAATTGATTCACTATATATTGGTTCAATTAAGATTATTAAAACTACATATTGTGTTAGCCTTAAGAGAAGATGCCATTGTGGCTTAATAGGGAATCTGGTGTAAATCCAGAACTGCCCCCGCAACTGTAATTGCTGACGAAATGAACAAACCACTGTATAAAACTGTCTAATTTATTAGGTACTTATATGGGAAGGGTTCAAAGTAGGTAGAAGCATGAGTCAGGAGACCTGTCTTTCTTAAGTTGTTTCAACTTCTTCGGGGATTGAGAAGATGAACGGTGGCGACAAGAGGCACTAGAATATTTTTTATTTTTTTCCTTTTGGCATGTTATCGTTTCATCCGCTCAATGACCCTTGAGCGGATTTTTTTATTTTAGGGGGAAATGAATCATGATTAATGAGATTCTATCAGAACGTAATTATGTTTTAGAAACGATGGAACAAATTACAGGACAATATCAGATTGATACAAGGGAACTAAAAAAACAAATAAGCGAAATGAATGTATCGGAGCTAGAAGCAAACCAGCAAGCATTAATCTATGCAGTAAATCATATTGCTATGGACCAGCCGGATTGGACATATGTTGCAGCCCGTTTCTATCTAAATGAATTATATGGAAAATCCGCAATAAGCAGAGGTTATCACCATTCATTAAAATATGGTGACTTTTATCAATT
>NZ_JBALOS010000104.1:1900-9270 GCF_036962765.1 Neobacillus drentensis | reverse complement strand
AGATTAATCCAGATAAAGATTTTTTATTTAATTACATAGGGTTGTTTTTACTGGCGGATCGCTATCTTGCTCAAGATCATAATCGAAATGTATATGAACTCCCACAGGAACGGTTCATGATTATTGCCATGACACTTATGAAGTATGAAAGGCAGCCTATCCGCCTCCATCTTGTAAAGGAAGCTTACTGGGCATTAAGTAATTTATATATGACGGTTGCAACTCCGACTTTAGCGAATGCCGGCAAAAGCTATGGGCAACTTTCTTCCTGCTTTATTGATACTGTAGACGATTCCCTTGATGGTATTTATTTAAATAACTGGGATATTGCGAGGCTAAGTAAAGATGGCGGAGGGATAGGCATCTATTATGGCAAAGTTCGCGCCCTTGGTTCTGATATAAAGAAATTCAAAGGAAACTCTTCTGGTGTGGTGCCGTGGATTAAATTGGTAAATGATACAGCGGTCAGTGTCGATCAGTTAGGTCAACGTCAAGGTGCCATTGCTGTTTACCTAGATTTGTTTCATAAAGATATCATGAATGGATTTCTCGATTTGAAAACAAATAACGGGGATGAACGCCGTAAAGCCCATGATATTTTCACTGGTGTCTCCATACCTGATTTATTTATGAAAAAATTGGAAGAGAAAGATGAACAGGGCAGAAGTATTGGACAGTGGCATACATTTTGTCCCCATCAAGTAAAACAAGTTATGGGTTGGAAGGATGACCAGGGAAACCTTCTCGGCCTTGAGGATTTTTATGATGAAACGGATGTTAAGTATTTTTCCGAGAAATATGAAGAGGCCACAAATAACCCGCTACTTCCTCGAAAAACCTATCGTGCAATGGATATTATGACACGTATCATGGTTGCCCAATTAGAAACAGGAACGCCATATATGTTCTATCGTGATGAAGTAAACAGGCAAAATCCGAATAAGCATGTAATGGGAAAGGGAAGGACTTCCATTTACTGCAGTAACTTATGTACAGAAATTGCGCAAAATATGTCCGCAACAACAATTGTTAATGAATACCAAGATGAAGACGGCAATATCGTCATGGTTCGGAAACCAGGTGACTTTGTAGTTTGTAATTTATCATCTATTAATCTGGCAAAAACGGTTCCTTCAGAAGGCATAGAGCGTTTAATTCGGATCCAAGTTAGAATGCTCGATAACGTAATAGATTTAAATACTATCTCGGTTGGACCAGCTCAATTAACAAATAAAAGGTACAGAGCAGTAGGGCTTGGTACGTTTGGCTGGCACCACCTATTAGCACTAAAAGGAATACATTGGGAATCTGAAGCCGCGGTAAAGTATGCAGATCGTTTGTATGAGGAAATCGCCTATTTTACGATCCGTTCGTCCATGGAACTGGCAAAAGAGAAAGGGGCATATAGCAAGTTTAAAGGTTCGGATTGGCATACTGGATTGTATTTTGAGCGGAAAGGATACGAATCAGAAAGGTGGAATGAGTTAAAGAATGATGTAGCTAAGCATGGCATAAGAAATGGTTGGTTAATGGCCATTGCTCCGAACTCATCAACTGCCAAGATAGGAGGTTCCACAGATGGAATCGATCCAATTTATGCTGTTGAATATGCAGAGGAAAAGAAGAACTTTAAATTTAAAGTCACTGCACCTGATTTAAACCATATGACGTATGACTATTATCGTCGTTCGAGACATGCATTAGATCAACTTTGGAGTATTAAACAGAATGCAGCACGCGGACGGCATATTGATCAGGGGATTAGCTTTAACCTTTATGTTAGGCATGATATTAAGGCCAAGGACCTGCTTAACCTTCACATGGAAGCTTGGAAGCATGGTTTGAAGACAACTTATTATGTAAGAAGCACTTCGCAAACAGAAATTGATGAATGTGAAGCATGCCATAGCTAACATCTATTAAGAATAGAGTGGAGGAGAAATCCATATGGATATTCATTTACCAATGTCAAAAATAAAACTGTTAAATCCAGAGTTTCCTAATAAATCAACAGGGATTATTAACGGACAATCATCTGGACTGCTTAATTGGAATGATATTGCCTATCCGCAGATATATGATTTATATCAGACATTATTGTCCAACTTTTGGAAGGCGCAAGAGATTAATATGCAGGATGATATTAAACAGTGGGACCTGCTCAGTTCAACAGAACAAGATGTTTTTTTGCGCATTAATACACAACTCGCTTCATTAGATAGCCTGCAGACACCTACCATGTGTCAGGTGATGGACTATGTGACTGATTCTAGTTTTAAAGCAATATTTGCGGTTATTGCCCAGCAGGAAGCAGTGCATAATGAATCATACTCCTATATTCTAAGTTCACTTGTACCTTTAAGTGAACAAAATGATCGCTTCAATCAAGCTAAAAGTGATCCCATTGTGCAAAAACGAAATCAACTCATTTTGGATTCTTATGAAAGATTTCGAGAGAATCCTACACCTCAAAATGTATTTCAATTAGGTGTAAATTCTATTAATCTTGAGGGAATATATTTTTATGCAGGCTTTGCTTTTTTCTACCATCTTGCCCGTCAGCAAAAAATGCTTAAGACAAGTACAATGATTAGTTATATTCAACGTGACGAAATGCAGCATGCATATTTCATGGCCCAGTTTCTACGAATTCTCTTAACAGAACATCCGGAATTGAATACAGACGCGAATATTGATTATGTGTATAAGACAGTTGGACAAGCTGTGCAGCTTGAAAAAGAATGGGCCCATGTGATTTTGAAAGATATAGAAGGCATTAACTTGAATGAGTACGAAGAGTACACAGAATACCTTGCAAATAAACGTCTGCGCCAGCTTGGATTACCGAACTTATTCAGCGAAAGGATCAACCCAATGCCATGGATCCATGTTTTCAGCGATGAAATGATAAATGAAACAAAATCCGATTTCTTTGAACAGAAGGCGAGGACCTATGCAAAGGTAACCCAATCAAATGGCTTCGATGAATTATGAGGATGGCTATTGTTTATTCCTCAAAAACGGGAAATACAAAAGATGTAGTTCATTTGATTCGGCAGTTATTTTTAGAGGAAAAGATTGATGTCACACTTTTTCGAATCGACGAATTTCCTGTTATGAATGTAATTCACTACGAGGCTGTTGTGATTGGTACTTACACTTGGGGAAATGGAGAAATTCCTCTAGAAATGATGGAGTTATATCGTGCTTTCGAAAAGTTGGATGTAAAGGGAGTCCTTACAGGAGTGGTTGGTACGGGAGATAGTGGGTACCCGAAGTTTTGTGGAGCTGTTGATGAATTTAAAGATATGCTGTACGTTCACACAAATTTAATGGTGACACTGAAGATTGAGCTAAGCTTACAAATGAATGATATTCTTAAGTGTCAAAGGTTTGTAAATAGTCTTGTTAAAGGTTTAAAGCGAAAGAAAGGTATGGGGTAGTCCATCAACGGATGGACTACCCTTTTAGTGTTGATCGTATCCCCATTAGTATTTCACCTGATTTTACTGATAAGACTGTTCAAGTTCCTCAATCAATGACCCAACATATTCAACCGCTTTCCGAATTGGATCTGGTCTCGACATGTCGATACCTGCATGTTTCAATAACTCAAGTGGTTTCATTGTTCCACCCGCACGAAGGACATCGAGCCACCTTTCAACCGCTGGCTGACCTTCTTCCAGAATCAGTTGAGCAATTGCTGTCGATGCCGTTAATCCTGCTGAATAGGTATAAGGATATAAGCCCATATAGTAGTGAGGCTGGCGCATCCAGGTTAGGCTGGCACCTTCATCGATTTCAACCGTTTCACCCCAAAACTCGGAAAGGACTGCACCAGTAACCTCTGATAATGTTTTAGCAGTAAGGGCTATGCCTTCCTCCGCAAGACCGTAGACTCTGCGCTGATATTCTGCCTCGAGTAAATGAGTGACAAAGTTATGGTAGTAGGTTCCAAGCAGCTGTAGGACTACCCAGCGGCGCATCTGTTTATCTTCCGTTCCAGCAAGCAAATGGTGACCCAATAACATTTCATTCATTGTTGAAGGTGCTTCAATAAAATACATAGAAGGACGGACATTCATGATGCGCTGATTTTTATTCGATAAATAAAAATGCCCAGCATGACCGAATTCATGTGCTAAGGTGAAACATCCACGCATGTTATCCTGCCATGTGATGAGAATATATGGGTGGGCCCCATAAGGGCTGGAACAGAAGGCACCCGTTGATTTTCCAACATTGTCAGCAAGGTCTATCCATCTCTCCTTAAAGCCCCTTTCGATGATCCCGACGTACTCAGGTCCCAATACTTTTAGTGATTCTAAGATTACTTCACTAGCTTCTTTAATGGTTATTGTTGGATTGAAATCTGGGTCTAGTGGCGCTTTCAAATCACAGAAAAGCATTTCGTCGAGTCCTAAAACTTTCTTCTTTAATTGGGCGAAACGGCGCATATGCGGGGCCAATTCTTTATATATGATATCGATCTGATTATTGTACATTTCCAGAGTAACTTGGTGCGGTTCTAAAAGCATTTGCTCTACGGATTCATACTTGCGCAGGCGAGAGATTGTTACTTGCTTTTTCACCTCTGTCGCATATGTTGCTGCCATCGTATTTCTATATTGTTTAAGAGTAGAAACGAATGAGTCATAAGCTTTTCTGCGAGTATCAGTATCAGGTGAAAATTCATGCTTGCTCTCAAATAAGGCAAAGGATACAGGCTGTTCGTTCCCTTCTGAATCATGAATCGGAGTAAACTCCATATCTGCTAATTTGGTCATTTGATAGATTTGATAAGGGGCTCCTTGCAGTTCACCAAGAGAAGCCAGTACTTCTTCCGTTTCTGGTGAGAGCTTATGTTTTTTCGTCTCAAGTAGTTCTACAAGGTTTTTACGGAATGGTTCCAGATCTGGTTCTTCTCGAAGGTATTTTTCAACTGTTCCCTCTTTAAGTGCAAGGATTTCAGAATGAATGAAGGATAAGACAGCTATCCCTTTTGTGCGTAAGGCAGAAAACTTAGCGGAATTTGCCTGATTCACTGGGTCTGTTCCATCAGCAGATTGTTTTAGATCTGCATATGTCCAGGCTTTTATAATTCGCATTGAAAGCTGTTCTTGTGCACTTAAACAGTCTAATAAAGCTTTTGAACCTGTATGTAAGGTGCCTTTAAATTTAGCAAACTGCGCTATTTCTTTCTCAATCACATACAATTCAGCTGCCCAGACTTGCTCAGAAGGAAATAAATCAACTAGATTCCAAGTCAATTCTTCAGAAACCTCAGAGCGGGTCAACCGTTTCCCAACTGTTTTTTTCATTAAATCTCCTCCTCAAATCTTTCGAATTTACTAAATTTTATCATAGAATTTTAGAAAATTGTGTCAAAAAATAGTTGGTGTCAGGCACCCACTACAGAATTCTTAATATTTGGTCTATTGGTTGACCGCTTATTTTTTTTGATGGTATTATTTAATTGGTAGATACTGAAAGCGTTTTCTAAATGCGCAGAGTGAAACGTATGTGTGGGATTTACCTAGAGAGTATAGGGGGAGATCTAAATGACTGAAGAGGTAGTTAATGCAATTCAAGATGAGTATCCGGATGATTTTGCTTGGTGTTATGGCTGTGGTCGATTGAATGAAGGGGGACATCATTTTCGAACTGGCTGGCAGGGTGAGCAAACAGTAACTCTTTACACACCAGAAGCAGAACATCTAGCACTTCCAGGTTTTGTTTATGGCGGCATTGTTGCCTCATTAATTGATTGTCATGGGACTGGTTCGGCAGCACTAGCCCTTCATCGGAAAAATGGCCATGAAACTGGGGATGGAGCGGAGCCTCCAAGGTTCGTAACTGCTTCCTTAAATGTGAACTTCCTCAAGCCCACTCCACATGGTATACCTTTAAAAGCAATTGGAACCGTACATGAAATTCACCCTAAAAAGTTTAAGGTTGAGACGGAAGTTTACGCCAATGATGTAATTTGTGCTCGTGGAGAGGTCGTCTGTGTTGTTATGCCTAAATCCTTTCTTAAATAGGAAATTAAATAAATTCAGTTTTAGCCGGTCCTACTATTGGGAATCGGCTTTTTTTTACTTTATGAAGGGTATCTCGAAAAAAAGTCAGTTTTATTAACATGTAGGTAATCAATTTTATAAAATTTATGTTAGAAACCATTCCACATTTACAGAAAAACTCAATAAGGTATGCAATACTGACGTTAGAGAAATAAGTGACTCCATTTGTCAAAAAATAATGGGTCATTAGACTAAAAGCAGGGGGGTGAGCCAAATGGTTCGTACTATTGCTCAGTTTCTCACAATATTAGTCATATATTTGATCGGAACAAGGCTCGTTACTTGGCTGGATCTTCCTGTCCCAGGAAGTATTGTTGGTATGGCCCTCTTATTTATTGCATTGGTGTCAGGTGTTTGTAAGCTCAAATGGGTTGAAGCATGCGCCCAGTTGCATATCAGACATATAACGCTTCTATTTATTCCATTTATTGTAGGTGTTTGGCATTTTGCAGGGATTTTTAGAGTAGAAGGAATAAAATTAGCAATCATCCTAGCAGCAAGCAGCCTGGTTGTCCTACTTGTTACAGCTTTTATTGCTGAGTATTTAGAAACTAAAAGAAAAAGGAGTAAACAAAATGGGAACAATGATTTCTAATATATTGTTATGTACCAGCATTACTGTGATGAGTTATGCAGCAGGAAATAAGGTGTTTAAAACTTATAACAAGGCATGGTTAAATCCGTTATATACTGTAACAGTGTTCATCATTGGTTTATTGACGCTTTCTCATATACATGTTGCCCAATATTCTTCTGGAACAGGTATATTTTCACTTTTATTAGGAACTGCTACTGTGTCCCTCGCTGTTCCCTTATATAGACATGTAAGAATTATTAGAAAAAATTTCGTAATTATTTTCTGGGCGGTTATGCCAGGCACATTAACTGGTGTAATTTCAATTGTCTTGTTGACGAAGTATTTGCACATGAATAAGGAAATTATGTTGTCCCTAATTCCAAAATCGGTCACTGCTCCCATTGCCCTATCAGTATCCCAGTCATTAGGGGGGATACCGTCACTAACGATTTTGTTTGTTTGTATTTCTGCGGTTTTTTCTTTAATGGTTGGGCCATTTCTTTTAAATCTTACTCGGATTAGAAGCAGAATTGCTAAGGGATTAGCGTTAGGAACCTCAGCCCAGGCAATTGGTGCCAACCGTGCCTTTGAATGGGGAGAAATAGAAGGGGTGATGGGGAGCTTAGCGATGATTACCTCCGCATTGATCATGTCTATTATGATACCTTTATTATTACATCTTTACCTTTTTTAAATAGGCTCTGTTAAACTTG
>NZ_JBALOS010000104.1:0-1775 GCF_036962765.1 Neobacillus drentensis | reverse complement strand
ATAAACTTTAACATAGCCTTTAAATAACTTATTATCCTAATTAATAAATTCAATAGCTCATATTAAAACAATTTTAATGAAAATGAAATATTCTTTTCCGAAACCAAAAATACCCATCCGTCGTCTAATTAAATAGAAGCAGATAAATAAGGAGGCGAAGGGGTGGAGGGGATTAGAAAAATGTCCGTTACCCTCGTGATTGTTGCAGTCATAGGATGTGGTCTAGTTTTCAGCAGTTTTGGATCTGCTCTTTTTCAGGAGGGAAATCCAATACCATTAATTATTTCTGCAATGAAACTTCACTTTTCCGATTCTGAATTTGAACTGTTCTCAAAAACAGAAAAACGTAGCAGGTTCTTGTCGGAAAATAATGGAAGTAGCAGCTACAATGTGGTAAATAAATATATGAAATCAAAAGGGTGGAAGTTTCAAGAACAAATGGGTTCAGGGTTAATATTTACAAAAAATGGTGAGGATGCAATTGTAGTAGTAAAACCATATTCAAAGAATTACTTTATTTGGGAAATTCAGCAACGCTTTTCAAATAATAAAAGACTTACATACATAACCCCCTAATCCTTGGATTAGGGGGTTGTGTCTATCGACTCTGTCAGACTATAGAAAGACTCAATCAATTCATTAAGCTGCCCTAGCTCTTTTTTCCAGAGTGATGCGGGGTTTTGCTTTAAAGATAACAGAGCACTTTGAATAAGAAACTTTCTTGGTGATCTAGTATGGATGATTTCTTCTTGAATAAAATCCAAAAGTTCATTGTATTTGTTTTGTTCTTCTACTTCCTGAATGCTCTTCGTTATCGATGACCGTAATGTTACCGTTATTTTCATCAACTGGGTGATTATCTCTTGATTGTTTATTTCGCAGCCAGGAACCCATTTTTCTAAAGTTTTAGGTTCTATTAATTGCTCCCCTGATTCAGAAACCTCATCAACCATTTTAACTATTCGCGCCACACTGTAGCGGACAACACTGCTTATTTTTTCACCAGATTCATGGGCCATTCTATTGTATTGAACATTATGTTGTAATATCCCTTGAAACATAATCGCACAGTCTAAAAGGAATGGCTTTTTCCTTTCGCCAAAGATGTCGATAAACCGATTGAAATACCAACGAAGAGAATTTAAACGACTCCGTTGGACAAATTGTTTGAGGTCGGCATCATTAGAGGACAATACTTCCTCGTAAAGGGCAATTAATTTATTTTTCCTATTAGAAATCATTTGCATTTCCACTTGCTTAATGAAAATCTCAATACTTGAAGGGTTTTGACCGATTAGTAAATCGTTTCGATCCTTTTCCAGCTTCTTATAAATTGTTTTATAAATCGCGATTAATAATTCGCTTTTAGATGAAAAATAATTATAAAATGTCCCTTTAGAAATCCCGCTATAGTCTAAAATATCCTGTATAGACGTTGCTTGGAATCCTTTATCGATGAATAATTGATGAGCCATATTTACTACATGCAGTTTGCGGTCATTCATAAAATCACCTTAATTTCAATTTGTACTATTAGTATAAAATTATAGTACATTATTTATAGAATGATTACAAACCCATAATTTTGTAGGTTTTTTTAATTGCAAAAATTGAACTGAGCGTATATTATTATCTAAGTGTGAAACAGGAGTATAAAAATTTGAACATTTATTATAGGGGGAAATTTAATGGATCAATCCATAAAAAAGACTGCAGGCCCACCGTATGGCGTTCTTGCCGTACTGATTGTCGGAGCTTTTATTGCATTCTTAAAT
>NZ_JBALOS010000103.1:287-24457 GCF_036962765.1 Neobacillus drentensis | reverse complement strand
AAGCTTTAACATAGCCTAAATAAAAAAAGGGTGTCCCAAAAGATAACTTTAGGGGCACCCCTTTTTGTGTATGGTCCTATGAAACTGGTCTGTTGATTTGCGCTCCAATCAACAGAGTGGAAATATTTGCAGCTCTTTATTTATTTTAGCGGTAAGTCATGCTTTATTAAATCCTCATATGTCTCTCTCTTAACCACGAGGGTTGCTGTTCCGTTTTCTACAAAAACAACTGCTGGACGCGGGATGCGGTTATAGTTATTTGCCATTGAATAGCCGTAGGCACCAGTACAAAAAACGGCAAGAATATCTTCTTCTCCTACATCTGGAAGGGGTAAATCCCAAATCAACATGTCACCTGATTCACAGCATTTCCCTGCAATGGATACAGTTTCTTTTGCTTTCGTTAATGGCTTATTGGCTAGAACGGCTTCATATTTCGCCTGGTAAAGGGCAGGACGAATATTATCACTCATTCCACCATCCACTGCTAAATACTTTCTAACACCAGGAACTTCTTTCGATGATCCAACCTTATAAAGGGTAACGCCAGCATCGCCAACAAGCGAGCGCCCTGGTTCGATCCAAATTTCCGGCATTTTTAAAGAATAGCTCTCCGTTAACTTTTTTACTTCCCGAATAATTTCACTTACATATTGAGAAGGTGGGATTGGTTCATCCTCTTTTGTATAGCGGATCCCAAAGCCTCCCCCTAAATTTAATACTTTTGCTTCAAAGGAATGCTCGTTTTTCCAAGCGTCCATTTTTTCGACAATCTTTTGAGCTGCTAGTAAAAAGCCCGTCGTTTCAAAAATTTGCGATCCAATATGGCAATGGAGTCCGAGCACATCAAAGCTCTCAAATTGCAGTGCCATTGTTAATGCCTGTTCCGCTTGTCCGTTTTGTAAATCAAATCCAAATTTTGAATCTTCCTGCCCAGTTAAAATGTAATCATGTGTATGCGCTTCAATACCTGGAGTGATACGCAGCAAGATGTTAACATGGGCATTTTTTTCCTTTGCAATGGTTTTCAAAAGGGCCAATTCTGAAAAATTATCGACAACTATGCAGCCAATTTCATGATCCAATGCCATTTCTAATTCTTCTCTGCTTTTATTGTTTCCGTGAAAATGAATCCGCTCGACTGGGAACCCTGCAGCAATAGCAGTATACAGTTCACCGCCAGATACTACATCGAGTGACAACCCCTCTTCCTCCGCGAGTTGAATCATGGCAATGGTTGAAAAGGCTTTGCTAGCATAGGCAACCTGCGACTTGATTTCTTGTTCTTCAAAGGCCTGTTTAAAGGACCGTGCTCTTTCACGCATTAACGCTACATCATATACATAAAGGGGAGTACCAAATTCCTTCGTCAACTCTAGAGAATCGACTCCACCAATTTCTAAATTTCCGTTTTTGTTTACGCCTGTTGTCCCGTAAAAATACATACCCTTCCCTCTCTCCCAAGCACTTACTATAGTTTATGTGATCCATTATAAATGATAATAATAAATAGACAGAATCTCCAGAAGATACTGCCTATTTTTACTCTTTATTCCTTTATTTAATTAAAAATACTTTAGCATACCTGTTTGAAAAGTGCAATTATTTCTCGTTTGCTTTAGGCGGCTGCCGGTAGCGGTTCCTTGGATGAACAATACTTGGTCTGAGAATGGATCCTGGTATGGCTCTGCGTACAATAATTTGCAAAAATCCTTTTGGCTCAAAAGGAAGGAAAGGCCATAGATATGGTGTATTAAGGGCACGCATTTTAACAAGGAAGAGAAAAAATACCGTCGCCCCAATGACAAATCCAGGCAGATGAAATAACGACACAAGAATCAACAGTGATAATCTTCCAATTTTATTTGCTACGCTTAATTCATAGCTAGGAGTGGTAAAAGAGCCTATCCCTGCAACTGCGACATACAAGATTACCTCCGGAACAAACAAGCCAACACTAATTGCAATCTGTCCAATTAATACCGCAGCAATTAAACCCATTGCGGTGGAAAGCGGGGTGGGTGTATGAATTGCCGCTAATCGTAAAAATTCAATCCCAAAATCCGCTAAAAATATTTGAATGATTATGGGTATATTTGTCTGTTCATTCGGTCCAATAAATGAAAGTTTTTCAGGTAATAAAGAAGGTTCTAATACAAATAACATCCATAAAGGAAGTAGGAAAATAGATGTTATGATACCCAAAAAACGCGTCCAGCGTACAAATGTTCCCATTGCTGGAGATTCACGAAACTCTTCTGCATGCTGCACATGATGAAAATATGTTGTAGGAGTAATAATAACACTTGGGGAGGTGTCGACATAAATCACAACATGCCCTTCAAGAATATGTGTAGCAGCAACATCCGCACGCTCTGTATATCTAACCAGCGGAAATGGATTCCATCCCTGTTTCAGGATGAATTCTTCTATCGTTTTATCGGCCATAGGAATACCATCTGTTTTAATCCCTTGTATTTCTTTACGAATCACATTTACCATATCCGGATCTGCAACATCCTCTATATAGCCTAAAGCCACATCCGCCTTTGACCGTTCTCCTACCTTTAGCATTTCAAAACGCAGACGTTCATCTCTAATTCTACGTCTTGTTAATGCTGTATTTAAAATAATATTTTCAACAAATCCATCACGGGACCCTCTAACAACCTTTTCTGTATCAGGTTCCATGGGCTGCCGTCCAGGATAGCTTCTAACATCAATTACAAAAGCTGTATTTTCGCCTTCCATTACAACTGCAATTAATCCCGACAAAACCTTATCGACAATGAAATCGAGTGTGGTAGCTCGTTCAACCGATTGATTAACAAGTCTATTTTCAACAACCGTAAAGAGATTTGTTGATAATTTTTCATGATCATTGATTCCCACTAATCCTTCGATTAGTTCAATGATGAATCGGGAATCGCACAAACCATTTACATAGTAAATATGTACGTCTTTTTTGAGGACTTTTAATTTCCTGACGCCAAAATCAAAGCTTAGCCCTAGACCCACCCGTTGTTTCATATAATTTTCTATTTCAGTTACAGATTCCGGGATAGGCCATTTTTGCTCATTACTTCTTGACATGGAAGCCACTCCTTTCAAGTATAAGCTCCACTGCTTTTTTCGTTATCGGGGAACCTTTTTTGTAGGAGTCATGTCTAGCCATCTTGCCAATATCGCCAATTCCTACGATGATAGGTACCTCCAATTCATCAAGGCAGTATACTGTATCACCATTTATTCTCCCGATTTCAAGCTCAGGTATACCAAATTTATCTACACCATATGGAGTTAAATTTCCATCACGATCGATACTTACATCCACCCTTGACCATTCTTCATGCCTTGATTTTGCGGCAACTGCAATGATGCCTAGAACTTCAATATCTTCATGCTGGGCTACATATTTTAAAGCATTCTCACCAGCACCTTCTCCAACTATGCCACTATCGTCAAACATAACAAATACTGGATCGTGAGGGGTTCTTTTTATTAACTGGACTATTTTCTCACCAGTTAATGTTGACGGATTCCCTTGGGAACTGGAAATACACCTGCCACCTATTTCCCTAGAAACATGCTCCACTGCTCTCTTTGCATATTCATCACCGTCAGTAATTAAAATAACACGCCTCCGAATGCCCATTATGTGATGTCCTTTCTATGACAAGTTCTAGACCTTTTCCAAAAGTATCAATGATGAACAAAATAAACCCATTGAAATATAGACCCAAAAATTTTTCCTAATACGATTGCCATTATTAAAATGACAATTTCACCATCCAGCCGGATTCTTTTTGCGAGAATAGGTAGCACATTTAATACCTCAGTGAGAGCAGCAGCTAACATGCCATAAAAGATTCCACCAGTCATTCCTAGGAAAATTAATAGAAAGGATGGAACATGTAAAATAGGATCTCTTAGACTCGCACCTACCCCAGTGAGTGCCCCTAAAACAACTGCCCATTCATAGTGCTGAATCATTTTCATTGTTTTGCTAAGTTGCGTCAATCTAGGAATAATCCCTAACACCGTTAGAAAAGCCACAAAACCAGAGCCTACTGCCAGTCCACTTGCTAAGCCTAAAAAAAGAATGGCTATAATCTTAATCATCACTGATTTGTTTCATACTTTCTTTATTTTCATGGATAATTACGTAATTATCTAAATCCATTTGATAATTAAACATTTCTACCTCTAGCGGACTGGGCTCATCATTTATCCGTTTCTTAAATACATGATTAAAAAAAAGAATCATCCCCATGCCTAACCCAATTGAATAGGGAATTTGGAACAGTAATGGTTTTATTTCTTTTTTTCCCGTAATAATCGTATATATTTTTTCTTGTACGCTTCTCATACTTACATCATCATGGAAATTCATAATCGCCATAGCAGAACCGAAAAATAAGAGAAACCATATTAAAAGAAAAAAAGGAAGGGAAACTCCCTTTTTCTTAAAAGTGACCTCAATAATGGTTTGGGCTGGACCAATCGTTTGAACTTCCATTTCTCCAAATTCGCTTTTAATCACTTGGATTACTTTCATGACATCTATGATGACTATATTCCGGTCTGTATCTGCTAATTGATGAATCATCATAGTTTGAAGTGGTGAAAGAACTTCATCTGGGGCAATGACTTGGGCAATATCTTTTAACAATATTTTTTCTTCAGGCGGAGCCTGGACACGATTCCGCATGCGGATATATATTGTTTCTTCCAAAACATTCACTTCCCAAACAATGATTTCCTGTATAAATAGTATGAGTAATAAGCACTTTTTTAATGAAATCCAAAAAATACCATAAAAATTCGAAACAAAAAACCGTATGAATCAGAGATCCATACGGCCTTTCATTTGCTGCAATATTTTTTTTTCAAGTCTAGATACTTGCACTTGGGATATCCCGAGCCTTAGAGCGACTTCAGATTGTGTTTGGTCCTTATAATATCGTAAATAGACTATAAGTCGTTCACGTTCATCTAACTCCCGAATGGCTTCCTTAAGTGCTATTTTATCAAACCATTTTCCTTCATTACCATCATCAATTTGGTCAAGTAATGTAATTGGATCTCCGTCATTTTCATATACAGTTTCATGAATGGAAGAAGGTGTTCTGCTTGCTTCTTGAGCGAGAATGACATCCTCTGGTGAAAGTTCAAGATGTGCTGATATCTCGTTAACGGTTGGTATTCTGCCAAGCGTTTTCGATAATTCGTCTTTAGCTTTTCGAATTTTATTTCCCATTTCTTTCAGTGAGCGGCTAACCTTAACGGTTCCATCATCACGGATAAATCGCTGAATCTCACCAATTATCATTGGGACTGCATAAGTCGAAAACTTTACATCGTATGAAAGGTCAAATTTATCCACTGATTTTAATAACCCAATACATCCAATCTGGAACAGATCATCTGGGTCATACCCGCGATTAAGAAACCGTTGAACAACGGACCAAACAAGACGCATATTTTTTTCAACAATTAAATCCCTTGATTCTTGGTCTCCATCTTGGCTCTTTTTAATGAGCTCTTTTACTTCATGATCCTTTAAATATGTTTGACCTTTATCATTCTTAACCTCCACATCCATTGGCAAGTCTCCTTAATTGCAAAGCATTTTGCGGTTTTGTAAATGCTTTCGTAATCTAACTTCGGTTCCTCGACCTGGCTGTGAATGAACCTCTACCTCATCCATGAAATTCTCCATGATAGTAAAACCCATACCGGAACGCTCTAAGTCCGGTTTTGTTGTAAATAATGGCTGACGAGCTTCTTCCACATCGACAATTCCCAATCCAACATCTTTAATGGTTAGATCAATTAAACTATCTTCGATGATTACGTGAATATAAACAATTCCATTCGGATCATTCTCATAACCATGAATAATCGCATTGGTCACTGCTTCTGAAACAACTGTTTTAATTTCTGTCAACTCATCCATGTTAGGGTCTAACTGTGCGATAAATGCAGCCACGGTTACTCGGGCAAATGATTCATTTTGACTTAGTGCACTGAATTGAAGATTCATTTCGTTCTTCACTTAGGCCACCCCCAATCGTTGCAATGCAAATTCTTCTGTCGGTTCCATTTTTATGATCTTAAATAAACCTGACATATCGAATAATCTTTGTATCGCAGGGGAAATTGCACAAACCACCATTTCACCGTGTACCTGTTTAATTTGTTTGTATCTGCCTAATATCACGCCTAAGCCAGAACTGTCCATAAAGGCTAGTTGTTCCAGATTTAAGACAATATGACGAATTTCATTTTTCTCAATGACGGATACCGCTTTTTCACGGAGTTCATCCGCGGTATGATGGTCTAATTCACCGCTTAAACGTATGCATAGAACGTCATGTTTTGTTTCCATATCAATTTTAAGACTCACTATCCCGTCCTCCTTAATCTGGTATAGTGAGACAATTCTCTTTCGGGTTGGTAATTTCCTTCTACAAATACAAAACTAGTCGTATTTCGCTAAAAGAAGTGGCATATCCGGAAGATTCGACAGATTCAATATCGGAAGCGCCCGTTTAGTGAAAACAACTAGTTGCTTGGCACCGAAGCTAGATGATTAGTGAATTATTTTCCAGCCTTTGTGAACATTCCAAAGGAACGCTTATAAAGGGTCCACCATCCCGCTTCTTTTACATCTTCACTTGCTAATAAAGGACTTTCTACAAAGACTTTGCCGTCCTTGATTAATTTTAACGACCCTATCTTATCGCCTTTATTAATGGGTGCTTTCAGATTTTTTTTAATTGTTATCTTTTGTTTAACATCCTCAGATTTTTCACCTTTTTTTGTAAGCAAAGAAATTGGCTCGCTTGTAACAGCTTCGATAGACTTTACTTGTCCTTTACTAACTCTTGCTTTCGCTATTGTTTGTTCGCGTTTATACATCGGATGTGTTTGATATTGGTTAAACGCAAAGTTTAGCATTTTTGTTACTTGGGCATTTCTTTCCTTTGAAGTAGGGGCTCCAAACACAACAGCAATTACACGCATACCATTTTTTTGTGCTGTTGCGGTTAAGCAGTACTTTGCTTCGGCCGTAAAACCAGTTTTAAGTCCATCTACACCAGGGTAGAAACGCACTAATTTATTGGTATTAACAAGCCAGAATTTTTTGTCAGTATTTTCACGAAGATAGGCTTCATACAAACCAGTAAATTTGGTAATGTCTTCATATTTTAATAGTTCTTTTGCCATTATGGCCATATCATTTGCAGTGCTGAAATGACCACTGACTGGAAGTCCAGTTGTATTTTTAAAGAATGTATGTTTTAAGCCAAGTTCTTTAACCTTAGTATTCATCATGTCAACGAAGGCTTCTTCTGAGCCAGCAATTCTTTCAGCCATAGCAACAGATGCGTCATTCCCAGAGCCAATCGCAATACCTCTCAGCATTTCCTTCGTTGTCATTTCTTCGCCCGGTTCAAGAAAAATTTGGGAACCACCCATCGAAGCTGCATACTCACTAGCACGGATTTTTTCATTCCATTTAAGTTTTCCTTGATCAATTGCTTCCATAATTAAAAGCATGGTCATAATTTTGGTCATACTTGCCGGTGGCAATTCTTCATTACTGTTTTTCTCATAAAGCACTTTACCTGTATCACGTTCAATTAAAATAGCGGATTTTACATTGTTGACAATATCAGCATTCTTCTTTTCCTCAGCAGCAAAAGCAGATGTACCCAATAAACTTGTAAGTAAAAAAATTGTCACTATCAAAGAGACAAATCGTTTCATTCGCATAACCCTCCATTCTTTATAGCATCCATTTTTTCCAAAATTAATAACTTTATACAGATATTCCCTCCCGAACAAAATAAAAATAGGGTGTCAGGCACCATGTGAATTTTTCACTTGGTGCCTGACACCCTTTAGATTCTTTTTATTCGGTTATTTCCTCATGAATCAGGATTGGTGCGTCTATTTTTGTTGCTGAAATTTTGATGTTGTTGTAGAGTTTTGTTTTTACTTCTTCTACATTTTCAAAATTGCTGTAAATAGTTACTAAGGATTCGCCTTTGTTGACTTGGTCACCGATTTTCTTTCTTAAGACAAGTCCTACAGCTAAGTCAATAACAGATTCCTTTGTTGCTCTTCCTGCTCCAAGGATCATCGCGGCTGTTCCGACTTCATCTGCTACGATTTCAGATACATAGCCATCCTCTTTGGCTTCAAGTTCAATGATATATTTTGCTTGCGGCATTTTCGAAGGATCATCAACAATGGACGCATCCCCACCTTGTGAACTTAAAAATACCTTTAATTTTTCAAGCGCTGAACCGTCTTTAATTACACCTTCAAGCTTGGTCCGTGCATCAGCTAATGAGTCTGCTTTTTCAGCTAAATAAACCATATGGCTGCCAAGAGTTAAACAAAGTTCCGTTAAATCTTCAGGACCTTCACCCTTTAATGTATCAATCGCTTCTTTTACTTCTAGGGCGTTCCCAATTGCAAATCCAAGCGGTTGACTCATGTCAGAAATGACAGCCATTGTTCTTCTGCCGACATTATTTCCGATCCGTACCATTGCTTTTGCAAGTTCGCGAGAATCATCAAGCGTCTTCATAAATGCACCTGCACCGGTTTTTACATCAAGAACAATGGCATCGGCACCAGCTGCAATCTTTTTACTCATAATTGAACTTGCGATTAGTGGAATACTATCGACCGTTGCTGTCACATCTCTCAACGCATAAAGCTTTTTATCTGCAGGAGTTAGATTTCCACTTTGCCCAATTACAGCGATCTTGTTTTTATTAACAAGGTCAATAAATTCCTCATTTTCAATCTCTACATGAAAGCCTTTAACTGCTTCTAATTTATCGATTGTTCCGCCTGTATGACCTAAGCCGCGCCCTGACATTTTGGCAACAGGAACATCAAGTGCAGCAACAAGTGGTCCTAATACTAGAGTTGTTGTGTCACCCACACCGCCAGTTGAATGTTTGTCTACTTTAATTCCTTCTATTTGCGATAAATCAATTTGGTCACCTGATTCAACCATTGCCATAGTCAAATCGGCTCTTTCCTGCTCAGTCATCCCTTTAAAAAAGATAGCCATAGTTAAGGAGCTGACTTGGTAATCAGGAATTGATCCATCGGTATAACCATTGATAATAAATTTAATTTCTTCGTTCGATAATTCTTGTCCATCTCTTTTTTTCTCTATTAAGTCTACCATCCTCATCATAATCACCACTTTACGTAAATTTCCTATCTAGAATCTTATTGTGCAATCGTTTTAACGATTTCTTTGATATATTGAAGGAAGTCAGCTTTAACTCTCTCGGTTGTTTCAATAACCTCATCATGGGTAAGCGGTTGGTCAAGAATTCCTGCTGCCATGTTTGAAATACATGAAATACCAAGAACCTTCATGCCGCTATGACGGGCCACGATTACTTCCGGTACAGTTGACATTCCGACTGCATCTCCGCCCATTGCTCGAACCATCCGTATTTCAGCTGGTGTTTCATAAACAGGCCCAGGATTTCCGAAATAAACCCCTTCTTTAACATTGATGTTTAGACGGCTGGCAATTTCCCTTGCAGCTGCACGTAATTCTTTCGTATACGCCTCTGACATATCAGGGAAACGGACACCAAGCTTGGAATCATTTGGTCCGATTAACGGATTTGTACCCATATTATTAATATGATCCGAGATAATCATTAAATCACCTGCTGCGAAACTCTCGTTAACTCCGCCTGCAGCATTGGTCACGATTAACATGTCAACCCCTAACTCTTTCATAACGCGGACGGGGAAGGTTACTTTATCCATACTATATCCTTCATAGAAATGGAAACGTCCTTGCATGGCCACAACTTCTACATCACTTAATAATCCAAACACCAGTTGACCAGCATGACCTTCAACCGTAGAGATTGGAAAATCTGGAATTTCATTATATGGAATTTTTACTGGGTTCTCAATTTCATCTGCTAATACTCCAAGACCAGAACCTAAAATGAGTCCTATTTTAGGTGTATTTGCATACTTCTGTTTTAAAAAGCTTGAAGCATTTTGAATTTTTTCAGTGTTCATTCTTATACCCCTTTTATTTCAATTCATTTAAAAAGCTTTTTCCGTAGTTAGGTAATTTGACATTAAAGTTTTCAGCAACAGTTGCGCCAAGATCAGCAAAAGTCTCTCGTAGTGGGAGTTCTTTCCCTTCGCTCATGCTCTTTGAATAAACTAATAAAGGTACATATTCACGTGTATGGTCCGTACCTGGTGCCACTGGATCATTACCGTGGTCGGCGGTAATCATTAATAGGTCGTCTACTTTTAATTTCGCAAATACTTCTGGAAGACGAGCATCATATTCTTCTAACGCTTTTCCATAACCCTCAGGGTCACGGCGGTGTCCATATAATGCATCAAAATCAACTAGATTTACGAAACTAATTCCGGTGAAATCCATATCCAAGGTTTCCACTAACTTATCCATTCCATCCATGTTAGAAACCGTTCTTAAGGACTTTGTTACTCCTTCTCCGTCATAGATATCGGATATTTTTCCAATGGCAATGACATCATAGCCGCCATCTTTTAATTCGCTCATAACCGTCCGGTTGAATGGTTTAAGTGCGTAATCATGACGGTTCGAGGTGCGTTTAAAGTTCCCTGGTTCACCTAAAAATGGGCGGGCAATTACACGTCCAACCATATACTTTTCATCCAGCGTTAATTCACGGGCAATTTTACAAATTTCATATAGCTCTTCAAGCGGAATAATTTCTTCATGTGCTGCAATCTGAAGTACGGAATCAGCTGAAGTATAGACAATCAATGCCCCTGTCTTCATATGCTCTTCGCCTAACTCAACGAGGATTTCGGTTCCACTTGCAGGCTTATTGCCAATAATTTTTCGACCTGTGCGCTTTTCCAATTCGGAAAGAAGTTCATCAGGAAATCCCTCTGGGAATACCTGAAAAGGAGTTTGGATATTTAAACCCATGATTTCCCAGTGTCCTGTCATGGTATCTTTACCGTTAGATGCTTCCATCATTTTCGTGTAAAAAGCTAACGGTTTTTCTGCCCTTTCTATTCCTTGTATTTCACGGATATTACTTAAACCTAACCTGCCCATATGTGGCATGTTTAGACCGTTCATTCTTTCCGCAATATGGCCAAAAGTATCCGCACCTTTGTCACCAAACTTTTCAGCATCAGGCGCTTCTCCAATCCCTACAGAGTCCATAACAATAATAAAAATACGTTTATATTTATTTGCAGCCATTTAATTCTTCCTCCTTTTACAACTAGAAAACGTTTGCAAATATTCAAATCATATAAATATGTTGCCCTCATTATATAGGTTTATGAAAACTAATATAATTCTATTCGTCAGAAGTCTGACATCTCTATTGTACTAAATGTTTCAGAAATTACAAGAAAAAAGCCACCAAAATTGAGGCAGCTTTTTGACAATTATATGTCTTTTTTAATACTTCGATTCTATTAAGCTCGTGGATGGAATTTACTATATACATCTTTTAACTTTGTTTTTGTAACCTGTGTATATATTTGTGTTGTTGAGATATCTGCATGCCCCAACATTTCTTGGACTGCTCGTAAATCGGCACCATTTTCTAACAAATGCGTTGCAAATGAATGTCGAAGGGTATGTGGTGTAAGCTCATTATTGATCCCGGCTTCTTGCGTAAGCTTTTTCAAAATTTTCCAGAACCCTTGCCGTGTCAACCGTTTCCCTTGATGGTTTAAAAACAAAGCCTGATCCTTATGTTTCGTGGAAACAAACCGGGGTCTTCCTTCTTCTAAATAATACTTTATTGCCACAGAAGCAGTTCGTCCAATTGGAATGATTCTTTCCTTATTCCCATTGCAGCGAACAAACCCCATAGATAACTGAACATTCTCAATCTCAAGACCTATTAGTTCACTAACTCGGATACCTGTCGCATAAAGCAGTTCGAGCATTGCCTTATCCCTTATTCCAAAATGATCATTTGGTTTTGGTGTCTCCAACAGGACCTCTACTTCCTTCAAACTTAATACATTGGGAAGTGACCTTTCATGCCTTGGTGTTTCAATTTGAACTGACGGATCTTGATCTGTTTCCTTTGCCCTTAATAAGTATTGATGAAATGCCCGTACGGAAGCAATGTGTCGTGCCAAGGTTTTCTGTGATTTCCCTTGTTCTTTTAAAAATTTTAAAAAATGAACAATATGAACTCTTTGTACATGATTTAAAGAATGGACGGATTCCACATTTACCAAATAATGAAGATAGCTTTTTAAATCTCGCTCATACGCCATAATGGTATTCTTAGATAACCCTTTTTCATCAATTAAGTATTGCATAAAATCCTTTAATTGCTCGTCCATCGCATTTACTCCCCATTTAAATAAAACAACATCAGCCGATCGAACAAGGAAGAATTGTCCTCATTCACTGCGTTCGAAACCTTGAGTGCAGCTCCTTCCGGTTCATCATAGCGATGATAATTTTGATATTCTTCATTTACCAACATGATACCATAATAGAAAAGAATCGTGCATCCTGTGAATATAATAAAAACTTTTAAGGTTTTTAGTGCTGCTTTAATAAATTTGATCATTGTGCTTCCCCCAATTTCCAATCGTCTAGTAAAATGTATGCCAAAATGGACAACTTTTATACCTAATCATTGGTAATATAGAGAAGCTTCAATTAAACGAATTTAACGAAACCAAAAGAAAAAAGCCCTTTTCACGGAGCTTTTTTCGGTTAATCTTCTTTTTCTTCGTCTTTATCTTTGTCCTGGCATCGGTAACAGATTCCATGAAAAGTAAGGCGATGGTCTTTTATTTTAAAATTCCATTTACGTTCTACAATTGCTTCAACATCTTCAAGTAAATCCTCTTGAATTTCATCGACCGCACCACATTCAATGCAAACAAGATGGTGATGAAAATGTGCTGCGCCTTCCTGCCTGAGGTCATAGCGGGAAACCCCATCCCCAAAATTTATTTTATCAACAATTTTTAATTCCGTTAATAATTCCAACGTTCGATAAACAGTTGCTAAACCAATTTCAGGCGATTTTTCTTTTACGAGGAGGTACACATCTTCCGCACTCAAATGATCCTCTTCATTTTCTAATAAAACTCGAACGGTTGCCTCACGCTGAGGTGTTAGTTTATAACTTGCTGAATGCAACTGTTTTTTAATTCTCTCAATTCTAGTTTCCATCCTGAAGTCCCTCCCTCGCCACTGTTAATTCTCATTATAACAGATGGCAATTGAGAATCAAACTAAAATTATTATAAACAAAAACAAAGTATTACTAATAATTAATATTATATGGTAATTATTTTAAACTAGTTGAACTTATGATGGTTTTCATTAACCATGGTGAAAGATAGGCCTCGATTCCAGATGCGGCAGATATAAAAACCACCGCTACAATCAAAGCAAAAATGTATCTTTTAAAAAAAGGAAGGATGGGTTGGGCATATTTTTTCATAAATTGCTTTTTGATCATTCTGAGTGAGAAAATTACAGATAATGCTGCCATCAATATGAAGACGGGAATGATAATCAAATTCTGAGGTAATATTGATACAAAGGCAAGCATGAACCCCTGCCAGCCCATTTGGCTGACAAGAAAACCAACGGTGAACCCAACTACCATACCTTTGATAAATAATAGAATCAAAATAACCGGAAGACCAATAATTGAAATACCAAGTATCCACATGAGCCCAATGAATTTACTGTTATGGAATAAGCTTTGTAAGAATAAATCATTGTCTTCAGCATCTTTTCCACTCGAGACTTGTCCAAAAAATTGTGATAAATAATAGAATAAATCTTCCTTCTGGGTAATGCTCATACTGTTTACAACAATTGCCCCAAAGATTACTCCCATTAAAAATAAAACGACAATAAACAAAAAAATTGAGGAATGCTCACGGAAATAACTAGCGGCATCGGACTGGTACAATCGTTTTTTCATTTGCGTTTCCTCCTACTATTCTCAGTTCAGTTAATACAGTGTATGCCAGTCTAGTATTTCTATGCTTAAAATTTAATAGATTACAGAATAAACCCCGATGTCTTTTGGCTACCGGGGTTTACTTTTTATTAATCCGAAATTTTTCCGTATTTTCCACCGCCGCCGGCTGCTAGAGTTACTTTACCTTCTCTAGCTTTCAGGATTAGGACAGCTATTTTTTCGGGGACCACTTCTTTCAAACCATCATATGGAACATCATGTAAAATCGCCATTTCACTGCCAAAGTGATCGACCAGCTTCTCCAGTAGGCGAGGCCCTAAACCAGGAATAAACTCGAGCGGGACTTGATGGATATACGGAGGTCGATCTGCAGGTCCTTGTTCAGCCGTTTTTAATTCGAGGATTCGGTCAGCAACACCTTTAATAATCTTTGTGGTTCCACATTGGTTGCATCGTTGATCGTCGTTTGCTGCTGGATTAAGGCATTCTGCACAAACTGTATTATGATATTTACCAAGCAAAGGATCAAGACCATAATTCGCGATGATTCTACGTCCATCTTCCTTCTTTAACGCTTTTTGCAACTCTAAAAATGTTGGTTCTTTCATCGCAATGACTTGGTATTCTCGGGCAATTTTTGCAAGGGAATGGGCATCAGAATTCGTAACAAAAGTATAATTATGCAATTCCTTTATTTGATCCGCCATATAGGTATCGGAGCTTAGTCCAAGTTCAATTGCATCGACCAATTCTGGGTCTAATACCTCTGTCAAAGACTGATTGACACCTTTCCCATATAAGCTTTTAAAGGGCGTGAATACATGGGCAGGAATGAAGATTCCACCTAACTCCTTAACCTTCTTTTGCAAAGTTAGGCCCGAGGCATAGATCCTTTGTGAGCTTAGTTGAATATTTTTTAAGTTGCCAGACAGCCATGATGAAAACTCCCTCATGACGGAAAGATTCGGAAAATACGAGAGCAAATGTATAGGCCCATTGCATTGTTGATCATAAATTTCTAATTCGGAACCAGGAATAACCGTTAAATCACCAAATACCAAGCCCCCATCGGGATGTTCCACTATATCTCCACTTTGAATAAGACTTTCCATTTCGAGGATGACTTCAGGTGAATGACTATCAATGATTCCCACCATATTTAGCCCCTTCTCATGGCGAGCATGTTCAATGATATTCGTAAAGGTTAGTGATTTGGCCCCTGTGATTTTTACTGGCTTGCCTGTCCATGTACGGCCAATATGAATATGTAAATCTACAAAGTAGCGGTTCATTTATTTTTCAACGCCTCTTGTAACTGTAAATACTGAACAGCGAAAATGGTTTTAGCATCATAGATCTTTTGCTCTTTAACATATTGGATAGCTTCTTCAAGGGTTACTTCCTCGAGATTTACAAATTCGTCTTCGTCGAGTGCTGCTGCATTTTCTTTTTTCGATAACCCTGTTGCAACATAGACATGGACGATTTCATCGGCGAATCCTGGCGAGGTATAAAAAGAGGTGAGCCATTCTAGGCTCTTGCATTCATAGCCAGTCTCTTCTTCAAGTTCTCGGCGAGCACAAAGCGCTGGTTCTTCCCCTTTTTCCAATTTTCCAGCGGGGATTTCAACAATGGTCCGTTCCAGTGCTTTCCTGTATTGCTCGACCATAACGACTTTCTTATCATCCGTAATGGCTAAAATAGCTACAGCTCCGGGATGTTTGACGATCTCCCGTTTGGATTGTTTCCCGTTCGGAAGTTCAACATCCTGGAGATGAAGACTGATAACTTTTCCAGAGAAAATTTCTTCGCTCTGGAGCGTTTTTTCTTCGAGATTGCTCATTAGGGTCACTCCTGTTCTATTCCTATAATCTGCTCATACATTTTACCATACTTTATTTGGAGGGGTATGGGATGAAGGTGTATGTTCACAAAAAGGGAATCATTCTGGTTGGAAAAGGATGGGAAGTGCTGCAAAAACTAAAAGAATACAATAAAGATTCTCTCACCGTTTCCGAATGGGTTGAAAAGGTTTATAAAAAATAATGTCTTTCAATTGTAGTCTGTCCTTTTCTTTATTAAAATTGCTGTGTTACAGGTAACTGTTTTATTTTATAGCCACGTTGATTGGAGCGGAAATCAACAGCCAAGTTTAACAGATTTATAGGATTAAATAAAATTGTTAAAGGAGCCATTACATGGATATCAGTGGAATTTTACAAGTTGTTTCAAATAGCAAACTCGTTTATCCAGATCAAGAAAAAGTGCGTTCAACCTCCATTGGGAGCAGCGAAGCTTTTCAAGAACTTCTTAAACAATCCCAAGAAGATCCTGCTACCTTTTGGGATCGTGCAGCCCGTGAACTTGTTTGGTATGAACCGTGGAATGAAACCATTAGTGGACAACTCCCTGATTTTCGCTTCTTTGCCGGCGGCATTAGTAACCCGAGTGTAAATTTACTTGATCGGCATATAGAAAATGGGGCAGGAAACCGGACCGCTCTCATTTGGGAGGGTGAAAACGGGGACACCAAATTTTATACGTATAATATGCTTCTTGCTGAAGTAAATCGATTTGCAAATGTTCTTAAATCATTTGGTGTAAACAAAGGTGATTGTGTAGCTATTTATCTTCCAAACCTGGCCGAAGCCTTTATTGCCGTTTTAGCTTGTTTTCGAATTGGTGCTATTTACAATACGATTTTCTCAGGTTATTCCGAAAAATCATTGACAGACCGACTCATCAGTTTTGAGCCAAAAGTATTGGTCACTGCAGATGGAACTGAACGACGGGGTAAAGTTATTCGATTAAAAGAAAAAGTGGATAATGTTGTACCATCTATTCCATCTGTCGAAGCAGTCATTGTTGTAGACCGATTAGGTTTAGAGGTTCAAATGAACGAAGGCCGGGATTACTGGTGGCATGAGCAGACAAAAGCGGCAAGTATCGTTTGTGAACCTGAGAGAATAGAAGCGAATGAGAGCGGTATTGTGTTTTATACAAGTGGTACGACAGGTAAACCAAAAGGCGTCGTGCATTCCGGCATGGCTTTTGTCACTCAAAATTACACATATGCCAAGTATCATATGGATCACCATAATGACGATGTTTTCTGGTGTACCGCGGATATCGGCTGGTTAACCATGCATATTTGGGGAATTACAGGTGCCTTAGCGAATGGTGTAACAACCGTTGTCTTCGAAGGGGCAGTTGATTATCCAACAAAGGATCGCTTTTATCAAATCATTGAAAAATACAGGGTGAATAAACTGTTTACTGCCCCAACAGCATTAAGAATGTTAAAAAGTATGGGAGAAAAGGCATTAGAGAAATTTGATTTATCATGCCTCGATGTCATTTCCCTTGTTGGAGAACCATTCGATCCGGAAACCTGGCATTGGACATATGAAGTTTTAGGAAAGAAGAAGGTATATATCAATAATACTTGGGGTCAAACCGAAACAGCGGGATCGCCTATAGCTGGAGCAGCTTGGCTGACGCCAATGAAACCGGGTTCCTCAGGTACTCCCTTTTTAGGTGCGGTTATGGATATTGTTGATGAAGAAGGCAATCCAGTTGAACCTGGCAGGTTAGGAAATTTGGTTATTAGAAAACCATTTCCTATGCTATGCCGGACACTTTGGAAAGAACCAGAGCGATATTACGGATCCTATTTTAGCCAAGTGGATGGCTGCTACTATGCCAGCGACCTGGCATTAATAGATGATGATGGATATTTATGGGTAGTCGGCCGTTCCGATGACGCGTTTAATGTAGCTGGACACCGCTTAAGTACCATGGAGATGGAAAGCGCTGTACTTGAATGTGAGGGTGTCACTGAATGCGCAATCATTGGAATCCCTGATGAAATAAAAGGAGAAGTTCCGCTTGTATTTGTCCGTCTGGCTGATGGCTATAAAGGAACCGAAGAATTAAAACAGCAAATAAATAATCGGATCATACAACAAATTGGTAAGATTGCAGTTCCTAAATCAATCATTTTTACTGATATGTTGCCAAAAACAGTCAGCGGGAAAATCATGCGCCGCTTATTAAAGGAAATTGTTGTATCAGGAAAGGTTAACGGCGACATTACAGGACTAGAAGATCCGGAGGCCGTTGCACAAATACAAAAAATAGTTGCTGAAAAATCATCAGTTTAATAGTTAGTAATGAGAGCGAGTCATTTGTCAGGAAAATGATCGGCAAATGACTGGTTCCATATATAGATTAGGAGTTAAAGGTAAACGTATAGAATGTTGCAAAATTAATAATTAGATTTTTACATATTTCCTTAACGATAAAAGGTTAAGCTTTATAACGATGCCGATGAGTTTTGAACTTACTTAATTAGAAGATAGAAAGGGTGGAAGGGATGTTGAAAAAAGTTTTAATTGCTAATCGTGGCGAAATTGCTGTTCGTGTAATCCGTACATGCAAGGCCTTAGGGATTACAACGGTTGGAGTTTACTCAGAAGCTGATGCGGATGCTCCCCATGTAAAAATGGCAGATGAGGCCTATTTAATCGGAGGTTCCCGTGTAGCAGAAAGTTATTTAAATATCAATAAAATTCTAGAGGTCGCTCGTTTAACAGAAGCGGATGCTATCCACCCGGGATATGGCTTGCTTTCTGAAAATACTGACTTTGCCCGCCGTTGTGAGGAAGCAGGTCTTATATTCATCGGACCTTCTCCAGAGGTTATTTCTAAAATGGGAAGTAAGATTGAATCACGTAAAGCAATGGAGGAAGCAGGTGTTCCTGTCGTTCCAGGGATTACCTACCCACTAGCAGATGCAGAGGAAGCGGTAGAAGTGGCGGATCGCATCGGTTATCCCGTTATGCTAAAAGCCTCAGCTGGGGGTGGCGGAATTGGAATGCAGGTGGTCCATAATGGAGATGAAATCCGAAAGGCATTTGAGGGGAACCAAAAGCGGGCTACTGATTTCTTTGGCGATGGAGCAATGTATATTGAAAAATTTGTTGAAAATCCAAGACATATTGAAATTCAAATCTTGGCAGACGGTTTTGGAAATACAGTTTACCTTTGGGAACGTGAATGTTCGATCCAGCGCCGTCATCAAAAAGTCGTAGAGGAAGCCCCATCATCATTTATTACTGAAATAACTCGTACCAAAATGGGGGAGGCTGCAGTAAAAGCGGCAAAATCAATCGGGTATAAAAATGCAGGAACAATCGAGTTCTTAGTTGATGAAAAGCAAAATTTCTATTTTCTTGAAATGAATACCCGTTTGCAAGTGGAGCATCCGGTGACAGAAGAAATTACAGGTTTGGACTTAGTTGAACAACAATTGCAAATTGCTGCAGGTGAAGTTCTGAAATTTTCTCAAGAAGACGTAAAACGTGGAGGACATGCAATTGAGGTTAGAATCTATGCAGAAGATCCCAAAACATTTTTCCCATCACCTGGAAAAATAACAAAATTACAGTTGCCGAACGGACCTGGAGTTCGACATGAATTAGCCATTCACGGTCAATCCGTAGTCACTCCTTTTTATGATCCAATGATTGCTAAGCTTGTTGTCAAAGGCAGCAATCGTGGAGAGGCAATAAATCGTCTGCAAGATGCATTAGCTAATTATCATATTGAAGGTATTAAAACAAATATCCCAATGCTGCAAGAGGTTATTGCCCACGCGGCATTCCAATCAGGTGATACGACAACAGACTTTGTTAACAAGTATTTAAAAACTAAAAAAGCAAATAACGCAAAATAGGAGGAATCATCATGAGTGAAGTAATGGCAGTTATGGCAGGAAATGTATGGAAGGTATTAGTTAAAGTAGGAGATCAGGTAGAAGAGGGTCAAGATGTAGTGATTTTAGAATCGATGAAAATGGAAATTCCGATTGCCGCTGAATTCGATGGAACCGTTAAAGAAGTAAAAGTGAATGAAGGCGACTTTGTTAATGAAGGCGACGTCATTGTAGAAATTGAATAAAGCCTGGATCAAGGTGGAAAGGAGATGGAACAATGAAGTGGCCGGAAGGTGTAACGATTAAAGAGGTTGGTCCTCGTGATGGATTGCAAAATGAAAAAGCTTTTATTTCAACAGAAGATAAAATCGCTTGGATTAATCAATTGTCAGAAAGTGGACTAAAACATATTGAGATTACCTCTTTTGTTAATCCAAAATGGATTCCTGCACTTTCAGATGCAGTTGCCGTTGCTGCTGGCATTACAAAAGTGCCTGGTGTCACTTATACAGCACTCGTTCCGAACCTTCAAGGTCTGGAACGAGCATTTAATGCGAACATAGATGAAGTAGCAGTGTTTATGTCAGCAAGTGAAACACATAACCTAAAAAATATAAATAAAACGATTGGCGAGACTTTCCCTTTGTTAACTGATTTGGTCAGAGAAACCATTTCGGCCGGAAAATTAAGCAGAGGTTATGTTTCGACCGTTTTTGGCTGTCCATATGAAGGTGATGTTGATATCGATGCGGTCATAAGAGTGTCCGAATCATTATTTGACATGGGTATTGCAGAGCTGTCTCTCGGGGATACAATCGGTGTGGCAAATCCAAAGCAAGTCCAAGAAGTTTTGGAAGTATTATTAAAAAGATTTCCAGCAGATAAATTAGCGATGCATTTTCATGATACACGAGGAACAGCTTTGGCCAACATCTTAGTATCATTAGAAATGGGAATTACCATATTTGATTCTTCCCTTGGCGGCTTAGGAGGATGTCCTTACGCGCCTGGAGCATCCGGAAACGTGGCAACAGACGATTTACTCTATATGCTTCACGGGATGGGAATTCACACTGGAGCTGATCAGCAAAAACTGCTTCATGCATCCCAATTCATTCAGGAGAAGATTGGCAGACCTTTACCTAGTAAAAGTTTTCAAGCCGCCTGCTCTCAACTGGGTGGAAAGCTTGGAAATACCGTGTGAGAAAGGTGAGATCATGAGTAAAACCATATTAGTTAAAAAGTTGGAAAACGGAATCGTGATGATTACTTTAAATAGGCCGGAAGCTGCTAATGCTTTATCAGTACAGATGTTAGAGGGTCTCCGCGACGCAATTCTTACATGTAAATATGATCGATCGGTCCGCTGCATCGTAATAACAGGGGCTGGGGAGAAAGCTTTTTGTGCGGGGGCTGATTTAAAAGAACGAGCTGGAATGGATCCGGTTCAGGTGAGGAAGACTGTTTCTTTGATCCGCGATAATATCAATTCTTTAGAATTATTACCCCAACCGGTCATAGCAGCTGTAAACGGCGTAGCTTTTGGGGGTGGAACTGAACTGGCGCTTGCTTGTGATATCCGCATTGCCTCTGAAACTGCGAAGCTTGGTCTGACGGAAACATCACTAGGAATTATTCCTGGTGCGGGCGGAACACAGCGTTTACCAAGATTAGTAGGAAAGGGACGTGCCAAAGAGCTGATTTTCACTGCTAGACGAATTGATGCAGAAGAAGCCCTGGAGATTGGATTAGTAGAGTATATGGTCCCTGTTGCAAGCTTAATGGATAAGGCATTAGAAATTGCAGGACAAATTGTTCGGAATGGCCCAATCGCCGTCGCACAAGCAAAGTTCGCAATCGATAAAGGCTATGATTTGGATATTAACACCGGTCTTGCAATTGAGCAAAATGCCTATGAAGTGACGATTCCGACAAAAGATCGTTTAGAAGGATTACAAGCTTTTAAGGAGAAACGCACCCCAATATACATGGGTGAATAAGAAAACTAGATTAATAGAGGAGGAAAAACAATGACAGTGGATATGAAACCTCTACAACAGACACTGCAAGATAGAGTCGAACAGATTAAAAAGGGCGGAGCTCCAAAATATCATGAAAAAAACCAAGAGCAGGGAAAAATGTTCGTCCGCGATCGTTTATCATTATTATTCGATCCTGGCTTTGAACTGGAGGATGCTCTATTTGCAAACTGCATGGCGGGGAATCTGCCTGCAGACGGTGTTGTGACAGGGATGGGCAAGATTAATGGCCAGCTTGTCTGTGTGATGGCCAACGATTCAACGATCAAAGCCGGTTCTTGGGGAGCTCGGACGGTTGAGAAAATAATTCGAATCCAAGAAACAGCTGAAAAACTTCGGGTGCCATTATTATACCTGGTAGATTCAGCTGGAGCGAGGATAACAGATCAAGTGGAAATGTTCCCGGGGCGTCGTGGTGCAGGAAGAATCTTTTACAATCAAGTGAAACTTTCAGGTAAAATTCCTCAAATCTGTATTCTGTTTGGACCATCTGCTGCTGGCGGAGCCTATATTCCGGCTTTTTGCGACATTGTCATTATGGTGGACAAAAATGCATCGATGTACCTAGGATCACCGAGAATGGCCGAAATGGTTATTGGTGAGAAAGTGACCTTGGAGGAAATGGGCGGCGCTCGCATGCACTGTTCTGTTTCAGGCTGTGGTGATGTTCTTGCGAAAAATGAAGAAGAAGCCATTTCAATGGCGAGAAACTATCTATCTTATTTCCCTGCTAATTTTTCAGAGAAACCGCCAGTTCGTGAGGCTGTGGCTCCTAAACAATTGAAGAAACCATTAGAAGAGCTGATTCCGGTTAATCAGAATTCACCATTTAATATGCATGATCTAATAAATGGGATTATTGATGAAGGCTCCTTCTTTGAAATCAAAAAACTTTTTGCTGGCGAACTTATTACAGGACTGGCCCGCATTGATGGGAAATCTGTCGGGATCATTGCCAATCAGCCGCGTGTTAAAGGCGGGGTATTATTCCACGATTCAGCAGATAAGGCCGCAAAATTTATTAATCTTTGTGATGCCTACCATATTCCAATTTTGTTTCTAGTTGATGTACCTGGATTTATGATAGGTACAAAGGTTGAACGGGCAGGAATCATTCGCCATGGTGCGAAAATGATTTCAGCGATGTCTGAAGCAAGTGTTCCCAAAATCTCTGTTATCGTACGTAAAGCATATGGCGCTGGTCTTTATGCAATGTGTGGCCCTGCATTTGAACCAGATGCGTGTCTTGCCTTGCCTTCTGCACAAATTGCGGTTATGGGACCAGAAGCAGCAGTTAATGCAGTTTATGCTAATAAAATTGCTGAGCTGCCTGAAGAGGAGCGTACCGCATTCATAGAACAAAAACGTGAGGAATATAAAGAGGACATTGATATTTACAGTTTAGCTTCCGAAATGGTGATTGACGGTATTATTCCAGCAAATTCATTACGCGCGGAGCTTGTAAATCGTTTTGAGGCATATTCTTCAAAATATCTCATTTTCTCAGAACGAAAGCACTCTGTATATCCGGTCTAATTTTTAACAATTAATTTCAAATATAAAAGACTTAATCTTAATAAGGAGGCGGATCCTGTGAACAATGGAAAAATAATGAACTCCTTCGCGGAAGTAATACAAGATATTTCAGATGGCGATACAATCATCGTCGGTGGTTTCGGATTGTGTGGAATTCCGGAAAAAGCAATTCTCGCTTTAAAAGATGAAGGAACGAAAGATTTAACAATAGTTAGTAATAATTGTGGCGTTGATGATTGGGGGCTTGGTCTGCTGCTTGCAAATAAGCAAATTAAGAAAATGGTTTCATCCTATGTCGGTGAAAATAAAATTTTTGAAAAGCAGTATTTAAGTGGTGAGCTTGAGGTAGAACTAGTCCCTCAAGGAACTCTTGCTGAACGAATTCGTGCAGGTGGTGCCGGAATACCTGGTTTTTATACGGCTACTGGAGTGGGAACTCCGATTGCTGAAGGAAAAGAGCACAAGGAGTTTACCGGAAGAACTTATTTATTAGAAGAGGGAATTGTCGGCGATTTCGCTCTCGTGAAAGCCTGGAAGGCCGATCCGCTTGGAAACCTTGTTTTCAGAAAAACATCTCGTAACTTTAATCCATTGGCTGCAATGGCTGGAAAAATTACGATTGCAGAAGTCGAGGAAATCGTTGGGGTAGGAGATTTAGATCCGGATGAAATCCATACGCCTGGAATCTACGTTCAACGTGTTCTGCTCGGAACAAACTATGAAAAGCGGATTGAAAGACGTACAGTTGTACATGCCTAATAGTGGGTCAAGAATTTCATCCTGTTGGACGAGCTTTTACCGTTTAATAGATAAAAATGAGTGACGGGCGTTTTTTTCAAAGGCTATGTTTTAAAGCATATTGTTGATTTTGGC
>NZ_JBALOS010000103.1:0-194 GCF_036962765.1 Neobacillus drentensis | reverse complement strand
AAGTTTAACAGAGCCTTTTCTAAAGTAAAAGAGACAAGGAGTGAGTAGATTGAAGGATGTGCGATTAACCATTGTAAAACGTGCAGTTCAAGAAATCCAGGATGGAATGAACGTAAATTTAGGGATTGGTATTCCAACCCTTATTGCTAATGAAATTCCAATTGAATACAATGTCTTGCTTCAATCAGAAAATG
>NZ_JBALOS010000102.1:5273-7290 GCF_036962765.1 Neobacillus drentensis | reverse complement strand
TTATTTCATCCCTGTTCCAGTATCCTCAAAAGTTAGCCAGACCGATTCACCTCTTTCTTCAATTGATATCTCTATACTGCCATTCAGTTTATTATATTTAATGGCATTTGATAAAAGGTTATCCCAAACATTATTCAGTAAGGATGGATCACCGATAATTTCTAAATCCGGTAAGGAGTAGCTAAGCATTATACCTTTTTCACTTACTGCCCATTGGTAATTTCGCACCAATTCCTTCAATTGTTGACCAATGTTGAATAATCTTTTTTTCATAATATCCTCATTGCGATCTAACGAGGCAAGAAGTAGCAATTGTTTTGTTAAGGTAGAAAGCCTTTTAATTTCACCGTTAATGATTGAAACGTATTGGGATCTTTCTTCTTTGCTTATTGAATCATTATTATCCAATAAATTCGTATATCCTTTTATATTAGAGAGAGGTGACTGTATATCATGAGAAATATTCGATATGAATTCCTTCCTCATTTCATCAATTTGTTCTAATTTTCTCGCCATTCTTAAAAAACTATGTGAAAGTTCCCCTAACTCATCTTGACGAGTACTATTAAGTTCTATATTAAAATCACCATTTGACAACAATTTGGTTGCTTTAGTTAAGTTAGAGATCGGTTTTACTAAATATTTTGTACTAATAACTACCATCGCTATGCTCAACGTAATCGATAATGCAAGTATCCATCCAAATAAAATGTGCATCTCATTGAAAAGGAGTTTTATATCTGGTCTAACAAAAAGAGCAAAGTTTCTTCCGTTATGTTTCAAAGGAACACCAATCGTATTCCTCAGCTCATTAGCAAAAAATCCTGTTACAAATGTTTTCTGAGGAAAGAGAAGAATTCCATGATAAATATTACCATTTAATACATCCTCTTTAGTCGAAGCTGAAAGACTTTTGTCCCTGAATGGTTCGCCAAAGAATTTTCTATTCCCCTGATTATCTACTAGATTAATTTGGTACCCAACTGCTGAAATACTTTCTAAATACTCTGTCAAGTTGATTTTTGGATGCTCTTTAGCAAATGCTGCAATATCTAGTGCAATTCTTGTGTTTTTTTTGTCATTATAAGGTTTTAATTTTTGTTGATAATAGGTATTAGAGATTAAAAAAGCTAAGATGAAGCTTACAACNNAGTTATTACAATAAATTTCACATATAGAGTTTTCATCTATGTTTGACCTCTAAAAGATATCCAACCCCACGTATTGTTTTTATTTGGAAATCATCTGTCAACTTAGAAAACCGTTCCCTTAATCTTTTTATATGGACATCTACTGTTCTTTCATCCCCTTCAAAATCCAAACCCCAAATATGTTCAATTAGGTGTTCTCTAGAAAAAACTTGCATTGGATTAGAAGTTAGAAAAAATAAAAGTTCAAACTCCTTTAAGGGTAAAAGTGAGGTTCTTTCCCTAATCTTAACCTCATAGCTTTTTTTGTTGATTGTTGTATTTCCAATGCGAACAATTGATTCATCTGGTTGATTATCATATCTCCGTAACAAAGCTTTTATACGAAAACTTAATTCTTTTGGTTCAAATGGCTTAACTAAATAATCATCCGTTCCAGCTTGAAATCCCTTCTCCTTATCCTCAATTTGATTTTTAGCTGTTAAAAGGATAACTGGAATAGCATACTTTTTTCTAATCTCATTTGTTAGCGCATAGCCATCCATAAAAGGCATCATTACATCCACGACTGCTAAATCACAAGCTGCACTATTAAGAATTTCCAAAGCTTCGATACCGTTTTTCGCTTGGAATACTCTATAGCCTATTTCAGATAAGTGAATATCTAGAAGCTTTAAAATATTGAGATCGTCATCAACAATTAGAATAGTTGTCATAAATGTTTTCTCCTATAAAATTCAAAATTACTATCTTTGATTACCTTTATCATAACCATTACATGCAAGCAAAGAAACCGAAGTTGTAAAACTTCAGTTCCTGTTCCTTACATTAATGGTTCTGTTAAACTTGTCAGTTGATTTCCGCTCCAG
>NZ_JBALOS010000102.1:0-5243 GCF_036962765.1 Neobacillus drentensis | reverse complement strand
CAACAGGGTGCCAAAATCAGCAATAAGCTTTAACATAGCCACATTAATAAATACAAAATATAATAAATAGGCCCACGAAAAAGTGTCAGGTCTGTTAATTTTATTTTAGCAAGATTTATACTTTGCCCATAACTATGGTCCTTAATCTAACTTTGCAAAATCCGTCCATCGCTCATTTGAATCATATGGTCAGCATAGGAAAGCATTTCTTCGTCATGTGTAACGATTAAAGTAGTAATGTTTAGCGTTTTAGTTAAATTTCGGATTAACCTCATAACATCTTTAGACCTTTTTGAATCTAAGCTCGCAGTTGGTTCATCAGCAAAAAGAACTTTTGGCTTATGGATAATTGCGCGAGCTATTGCAACTCGTTGCTTTTCCCCGCCAGATAATGAAGATGGGTATGCCTTTTTCCGATGGCCCATATCAACTAATTTTAGTATTTTGTCAATTTCTTTTTTTTGTTCATGTTTCTTCAATTTAGATTCAGATACCTCCATCATTAGTAACAGTTGCTCTTCTACTGTAAGAAAAGGAACGAGATGTGCAAATTGAAAGATGAAACCAAATTTACTTGCTCGTATTTTCCGAACTTGCTCCGAACTCATATTAGTCAAATTTTCTCCTTCGAATAGTACTTGCCCATCTGATGCGTGTTGAAGTCCCGCCGCTATTGTAAGGAGTGTACTTTTACCAGAGCCTGATGCACCCACTAATGCTGTTATCTCTCCCTCTCTAAGGGAAAGATTAATTCCTTTTAGTATTTCTTCCTTCACTTCACCATTAGTAAACGTTTTTCTAACTTCATCTATTGTAAATATTTCCATTTTAAATCTCTCCTTGTTGTATGGCTTGTAATGGTTCGACTTTTTTAATTTGCATACCTGAAAGAGTAGCTCCAATAAATCCGATAATTAAAAAGACTGCTGACAATTGTACGGTTGTTTCAGGGGTTAAACTAAACGGCATTCCTTTAGGTGCAATCATATTAAAGACTTGACTGAGTGCAACTGATAAACTAAGTGCAATTACTGTAATCAGTACCATTTGTGTCCACATAATTTTAAACAAGGCAAGTGTTTTTACACCGATTGCTTTAAAAATACCGTATAGACCAATTTTTTGAACGTTCATCATGTAGAAAAAGATCGCAAACAGCATTCCGCTAATAACAACTAGAAACCAAACAATCATATTTAGAGACACCTGTTCTGCTTTATAACTTGAAATTGTATTAAGGAACTGATTTTTCGAGAATGATTGTAAGCCAGCGAATACTTGTGCTTCATCCCCTCCTGGGATGAAAATCAACTGCATTTCTTCGGACCGGTAAATTTCTTTATAGTCTTCCATACTAATATAAGCGACAGGCGCATGGCTGTATTTACTATGGTCCACAAAACCTTTTACAATAAACTTGCTGCTGTATTGATTATTTGTTAAGGTATCCCCGACTTTTATACCCATGTCTTCCATTGAGCGATCTAGTACGATTTCTCCTTTTTTTACATTTTTAAACGAATTTGAATCGGTCGATGTAACAAAGGCAACGCTTCGTTGCTTACCAGCACGATCATTCAAAAATCCCATTTGAATTGAAAACGCAACCGCATCTTTTTGTTCTTTTAAAACTTTATCTTGGGTACTGCTATCTATTCTTGAAAGATTATAGGTTTGCTCTGCATCTTTATTCATATAAAATTGTCCATTTGGTAAATCTTTAATTAATGCAGCATTATCTTGTGATAATCCATTTGCCAAGCCAGATATAACAAACGTTAATAAACTAACGAGAAAAACGATTGAACCTAAAATCAAAAACCTTACTTTATTTTTCTTCATTTCTTTCCAAGCAATGTTCATCTTAATTCCCCCAATTTCTTTTTGACATCCTTAGTTTAAAATCGCTATGTGAACGGACGATGAACAGGAAATTACATTTGACTTCGATAGCACAAAAAAAAAGCTGCCTCAATGACAGCTTTGGTTTTTAACTCATGCACACGTTCAACAAGAGTTTATTCATTTTTTAACGGTTATGATAATTTCATAATAAACCAGAAAATGTCCAGAAAAAAAATAAAGCATAAATTGTCTATTTAGGACAATTTATGCTTTATTTTATAATCTGCTGGTCTTTCTTTTCCACTATGTAGTGGAGACGGTGGGAGTCGAACCCACGTCCAAAGATATCGCCACTTAAGCTTCTACGAGTGTAGTCGATATATTGGTGTTTCGCTGAGCCTTTTGCCTATCGACCGGCGTCCGGTCAGCTAGCCTGGTTGTTCTCTTCCTTCATCCTCAGGCGGTGGAATCCGGCGTAGCCCACTTAGAGTGAGTCCCTTACCCTACCACATGGGCAATGGAGGGAGGAACCGCTATGCAGTATTAAGCTGCGAAAGCGAGGTTGTTGTTAGTTTTGCCAGTTATGGCTTTGACGTTTTAACGAGGCCGATCCCCTCGACTCGCGACCTAAGCTCAAACTACCCCTGTCGAATCCGTAGCGTCCCCATAATAAAAGGAGCTGCAATCTAATGTAAGATTAAAGCTGTAGACGTTAGGATGCTCAGGCAAATGTCCTTGAGCAAAAGTTTCCGTCGCTCTCTTGGCGACAAACTTATTATACCATACTTGATGCATTTTTCAATTGTAAGTATTTGTAAAATAATTTCCAGTTTACCCGATTACATCTTTTGACGGTCGCGGAAAGCCCGTTCGATTTCACGCTTTGCTTCTTTTTGCTTTAAGGATTCACGCTTATCGTAATTCTTTTTACCTTTGGCAAGTCCAATTAAAACTTTGCAAAAACCATTTTTCAAATAGAGCTTTAAAGGTACTAATGCATAACCAGCTTCCTTGGTTTCACCGATTAATTTATTAATTTCACGCTTATGTAAAAGCAGCGTCCGTGTTCTTAAAGGATCGTGATTAAAGCGGTTTCCTTGCTCATAGGGGCTGACATGCATCCCGAACAAGATTGCTTCCCCATTTTGTATTCGGGCATAGGAGTCCTTTAGGTTTACTTTTCCGGCACGAATCGATTTGATTTCTGTTCCCTGCAAGACAATTCCAGCTTCATAGGTTTCTTCGATAAAATAGTCGTGGTAAGCCTTTTTGTTTTGCGCAACAACTTTTCCTTCACCTTTTGGCATAAGATTCACCTCTTCATATGGCATTAATTGTAGCAGAAATCATATTCCATAACAATTATACTCTGTGAAAATTTCTCAAAGATTAAAACCAAAAGAGAAGTGTACATACCTAAAAAAACACGCGCAAATCGGTCACTTTAATAAATTCTTCATCATGTCGGAAAATGGTTTATAAAGGACTGTTAACCAATCTACCGGATTCGGAATCCTAATATTCAGGGCTTGAGCAATACTCAACATGGTTCCAAAAAGCAGGAGAATGGAAAATATCCATAGCTCTTTTACTAATTTTTTCCTCAACAGAGGAGGTACATCTATCGTAATAATTACAGCGGAAATGACTAAGATTCCTGCTACAGCAACTATGTCCGTCTACTCCTTTCTCCATTATATATCTTTAAAAACAGTATATATTACCGAGAAGCCAAATGTTATATTTTGTTCTGCGGGGGTTTCGGGGCAGAATTTTTTTCGCGGCTAATGTTGTTTTGACTGATAAGACGCGGGCGGGAAAACATCCCCCACCATGGTACCCGGACAACCGTATCCTTTAAATCTTGAGGGATTAAAGGTCCAAAAGGACTCATATATGGAACCCCAAAAGAACGCAAACTGCACATATGAAGGATAAGTGAAATTAAACCGACTATTATACCGAATAAACCAAATGAAGCAGCAAGCCCCATCATTGGAAAACGAAGCATTCTGAGCGACATGGACATGGCTACTGAAGGAAGAACAAAGCTGGAAATTGCGGTGATTGCTACAACGATTACCATAGCAGGCGAAACGATTCCAGCCTCAACTGCTGCGGTACCAATTACTAAGGTTCCAACGATTGATATTGCTGAGCCTATAGCCCTAGGCATTCGTATTCCCGCTTCCCGTAAAATTTCAAATGCTACCTCCATCATTAAAGCTTCAATAAAGGCTGGAAAGGGAACACCTTCCCGTTGGGCAGCAAGATTGATTAACAGTTCAGTGGGTATCATTTCCTGATGATAGGTAGTAATGGCAATGTAAAGTGAGGGTGCCAAAAGTGCAATGATAATGCTAAAAAAACGAAGCATACGAATGAGAGTACTAATATCTGCACGCTGATAATAGTCTTCTGCAACATGTAAAAACGAAACGAACAGTGCCGGTACAATTAAAACATTTGGTGAACCATCGACTAATATGGCAACTTTTCCTTCTAGGAGCTCGGCTGATATCACATCAGGTCTCTCTGAGTAATAGATAGTTGGAAACGGGCTGTAGGTTGTATCCTGAATCAATTCCTCAATATAACCACTTTCCAATATTCCATCAATGTCAATCCGATCTAGCCGCTCGTGAACTTCTTGGACAACTTTATCATTGGCAATTCCATTGATATACATGATTGCTACATCAGTTTTGGTCATTTCACCTATGTTTTTTGTTTCCATCCATAGATGCGGGGATTTTATTTTTCGGCGAATTAATGCCGTATTAGTACGTATGGACTCAGTGAAACCTTCCTTAGGTCCCCGAACGACCGTTTCAGAGGTAGATTCACTTACACCCCGGTCTTTCCAGCCACGCATACTGATTATAAATCCTTGAGAATATCCATCCAACAAGAGAATGGCATCCCCTGATAATAATGATTTGAAAAGTGAGCTAAATTCCGTAACATCCTTTATGGATCCGACCGTAAGAAATTGATCTTTTAATACTTTTAGTACATTCAATCTAGAAGAGTTGATCTGATCTTTATCTAATTGTATACCTAACATGAGTGGTTCAAGGACAAAGTTTTGAATGGAATTAGTATCCACTAATCCATCCGCATAGAAAATGCCTGCTTTAACTAGTTCGTTATTACCTATTTGTATTTCTCTAAACACGATGTCACTGCTATTTCCGAGCATTCGCAGTACATAAAATTTGTTTTCATCAAGGCTAAGTTTTAAGAAATTGCTGCCTTCGTTAACATCTGGATCATCTATCTCTAATTTGAACTGGTTAATTTTGTTTTGGCGTCTCCGTTTCTTAAAAAAACTCATCAATTGATCCCCCCTCATTATCGACATTATATAGATACTGGTACATTTGATAAAATCAAGG
>NZ_JBALOS010000101.1:0-17903 GCF_036962765.1 Neobacillus drentensis | reverse complement strand
GTAGGACGTTGCCAGGCACGAAAAGGACAATCTGAAAAAGGTTGTCTTTTTTGTTTAGTTTGATTTTTAGTGAACTTCTTTTTTATAGAAACTCCATGATTCGGACTATAAAAGTCGATTACTTACTTAGCCTGTCCGAATCAGTATTGTATACGGGCCATCCTATATATAATAATAGAAAAACGAGCACCCCATAGGAATGCTCGTTTCAACCCAATCATTGAATTTGTGCTTCCACAAACGTTTGCGCTTCTTGAGAATACTCGTATATAAGCTTAGTCTCCATTTCAGATAAGATCAGTTTATTTCCCTCTAGCTGGACTTCGGCCTTGCCCTTTTGGGTCAGAAGCGGTTTGAGCGGTTCTCCCGCATTCTTTGTTCCATCCATAGCAAAAATCCAAATATACGATTCTGCAGCATTGTCACTCGCAGCTAGAACTACCTCAGGTTCTCCATCCCCTGTAAAATCATGTTCAATACTAGAAAGGGAGTATCCCTCCTTTAGGATTAGGTTCTTATCAAAAGGACTTGCATCAGGTTCAACCGGCAGCACCAACGACCAGATCTGGTTCGTACGATCCGTTAAATAAATGTCCTGCTTACCGTTTTGAACTTGTCCATAAATAGCTTTTGCTTTTTTTCCATCAATATCAATCGTGAACGTTTGTCCTTCTGTTCCTTCTTGGGAGGGTTTAAAAGCATCTAAGGTCTCAATACTATCAACCGGTTTCTCGGCCAAATCCTTAGCACCAGTGTCCTCCGTCGTTATTACAACAGGTGCGGGTGCTTTGTCCTTACTGAAAAACTGGTTTAACCCGTACCAAGATCCGCCGCCGGCGCCGCCAAACAGTAGTAACGCTACCGAGAGTTTCAATCCATACTGTTTTAAAAATTTGACTAGAGGTGCGGCTGTTTCAGTTTCCACTTCCTTCAGAAAATTTTTAAGGCTGTAGTTTTTAATTGATTTCAGTTCTTTTCTTAGGGCTTTATTTTTCCAAATCGATTCTGGATGGCTAATTAAATACTTTTTCAAGGTTGCTCGATAAAATGGGTACAGATCAAGTAATCTTGTGTTGCCCCGAATAAACGATAGAATCGTTTTGTCGTCTCTGTTTTTAATCAGGTATTCCAATAAACCCTGATAGTCTACCCCCCTGCCCTCTGTTTCAAAGGCCATAAATAAAAGCGGAAAATACTCAGGATTAGATTGGCCTCGCAGTACTTGTTTAAGCGTACTTCTAAGTTTCCCGCGGCTTGGTCCGGTCAATACTCCTAAATTATAAGTTTCCGCATGAGCAGGGTTGCTGACGACTTCGTAAAGAGCATTGGTAATCAAGTAATTTTCCTTTACCTTTGCATCTTTCAACTCTCTAACATTAAGTCCCTTTGTAAAAATTTGACCAAAGGAGAGGATTTCTTTAACCGTAAACTCTTCTAAGCGAATAGAACGTAATAAGACGATCATTCCATGTTCGAGCAATCCTATTTTAAAACGGTTAAACTCGGTGCTATCCTGATCAATTGAAAAGCTCCTAATTGCCAAGAGATCCTTAAAAGAATGATAGGTAATCGCAGCAGAAAGCTTTTTGATAGAAACAGATTTAAATGTTTCATTCACTAACAGGTATGGTGATTCCAATTCCAACACTCGTTTTATCTCGGAAAGAATCTCATCGACTCCAACGAGTGCTTTAAACCGTTCCATTAGGTAGCTTTCAAGAAACGCGTCAAGATTTGGATGCTCACTAATAAACAAGATGATAGAGTGATAGGTCAGCTTGTTCTGTTCAATTTCCTTCCATAACTTATGGAAAAGTGGTTGCTGCTGATAATGCTTTAATGTCTCCAATATGAAAGAGATGGCTTCATCCGTTTTTAAGATTGAATTGATCGAAATAACCGCTTGAATATAGTCAAGGGCTGTTTTGGGATCCGCTGCGATTATTTCCTGATGAAGCAGATTCAAAAAGAGATCAACTAAATCGGGTTTCTCCCCACTATTAACCTGCAAGAATTTTTGTAAACTATGTAAAAAGCCAAGTTTATTTTTCGCATAAAAGGTCATATCTCTACTAGATAAAGTTAAAAACAGGTCGGTTAACTGGTAGTAGCTTGAGAGTTCCAGTTTTTGCTCTTCAGGCAGGCCAGCTAACGCTTGGTCAGCAAACTCAAGGAATGCATCGACTCGCTCTGATCTTGAAAAATGGTCGAGTGCATAATCCAAATATTCATGCGCCTGACCTCCAATGTCTAGACCGGAAATTCGTTTAGCGGCAAAGTCGAAAATAAATTGCTTTTCGATACTTCGGTCTGCTGTATTTAATGTCCCCGGGTCATAGAACGTGACGTGGATATAATTTTTGCTTTCAGGTGCGCTCGTAAAGGAAATGGCACCTAATTTTCGACGGTGAGCAAATGGTAAATACAAGGTCATTAACTCTAGAAGTAAAAGAGCGTAGTTCGTATAGTCGTTTAAAGGCACATCCAGTGAAATAAAGACCTTTTTCTTGCCTGCAATCGACGTCATCACCGCATATAAAAGCTGTTTGAATTGATCCTCGGTAATCGCTAATCGAACCAACAATTCATCTTTTACAGCGAGAATATTGGTCGCGTTATATTCGACTGCCTCCACGTCAGGCAGGACCATTCCTGACTCGATATCATAGGTGGTTTGAAACTCATTCCATTGAAATAATCTCTCTGGCTGCTTGAGCCACTCATCCTTCAGCCCCGGCGGAATAATATAGTTATGCATAAAATACGTGCTGCGGCTTCCCGTAAAGTCGGCGGGTACAAAGACGGCCTGACCGATGACTAGGTCACCGGTTTCAGGCTGAAAAAGGGTCACGGACTCGGGATAAAGAGAGGAATCCTTTTCACCGCGCTCCGATAGAATCTTTGGTGCATGATACATACAAAACGGGTGCAAGTATTTTTTTACAAAGGCTTTATCAAGGTTTTCGGAAATGGCAATCGTGTCATAACCGTCAGTGTCATGGAAAATGCCTCTCCGTTCGCGTGTATATATTTGCTGTGCGATCAACTTACCGGTCACTACTCATTTCTCCCTTCTATATAGCCTAATTTGTAAAGCAGCCAAATAAATGGTTCATCGACACGGATCGGACTAATAATCCCGCTTACCTGTTGATCGACGGGGTTACTGCCAAGGGCCGACACGGCGAAATAGGAGGTATCCCGAAAGTAAACATCAAGGGCATTTACAAACGGGGTATCCACTTTTGCTAGGAATCTCCTAATCTCCCCGTTAATATTCTCGTACTCATCTAAATTTAAGCAGCCCCGGTGAATCACATTGCGGAACACATTACTATTCGTCCGGATATAGTCTCCATCATCATGCTTTAAGGCATGTAAGAGGTCGCTCTTTGTTAAAACAACTGCTGTTGGAATATCAGTTTTGCTGTTTTCGAGATGGGCGATGAAATCTCCAAACAAGGAAATGACCACCTCACGCGGCTCATCACCTTGACCAACAATCTTCCCAGGATTTTCACCCATCTGATGGATCAGCTTTTCACGGATGGCTCGGATTTGCATCGGATCAACCAAGAATAAAATCCCTGATGAATTTTTGATATGGGCTGCATGAAGCTTGATGTAGTCCTTGTCTGTCATTCCTTCACCAGCGACATCGAAAAATACAAGCGTCAAGGGTGCTTGGTCATCATCCTTAAAGACGAATTGAAAAATAAACGGCTCCTGTCGGTTGGATTTCTCGGTTGATTGTAAGAGACTTCCATTTTCGAAGAGTGGAATCTCATAGTTTACCCGAAATCGTTTACTAATCTCGTTATCAAGTGGAATACATGCTGCATCGAAATTGTTAGCAGTCACATGCTGGAGGGTATGAATCAGTGATGTCATATAGACAGATTTTCCCACCGAAGTAGCGCCAACAATGGAAACAATGTTACTCGGATGTTTGCCCGCGGTGACGGGGAGGTCATTGTGACAGGCCGGACAAAGGCGGTTTCTCGTTACGACCGAATATTTATCAGACACACCAATGAGAACGCGGTCGGAATATAGTTTGTTTTCATCGGGAATCATGGCGGGTTCGATTATCGCCTCAAGTTCATCAATGGGGGCAAGCCCAAATTTTCCCCGGTACTTGTTTAACAATTCATCTTCCTGAAGGGCTAATGCTTCATCATCATCGCGGTGATGGGAGGCACGGAAGACAACCTCTTCATGATGGAATTTTGTAAAGCAATAAGGACAAACAATATCGTAAAATGGCAGCCGTTCCTTGGGCGGTTGTTTTTTTTCAAACATTCGTTTAAGCAATGCGAACATACGGATAGTCTCCCTTATTGTGGAATTAACTCATAACTTTGTGCTGATTTCTTTCCATCATTGAAAAAGATGCGAATGAACTCATTTTTATCAATTTCAATCTCTGGCGGCACCGTCTTCCCTGAGGGGAACTCGCGCACAAATGGATAGACGGTACCATCGTCAACCGAAACGGGAACACCCCCGTTTTTTTTTACATACACTAACAGCTCTTTATCAAGCGGCAGTTCGGTCATGATCGACATCCGTACTTTTTTGCGTGCTTGGAAGAGCTTATTTTTATAAGAAATCGAAAAATAAATTCTTGCTTTCGAACCTGATATATATATGAGGTTATCATCATTTTCCTGGTTGAAAACGATCAGTTTACCATCCCGTTTTTGGCAGGGGAGAATGCGATAAGCCGTGCGGCCAATGGCATCGATTCTGCCAAGATAGCCTTGATTTGCCTTATATTCCTCCCGCGTGTATAGCTTTAGGTCCTGCTCACTGAGTTCGTGGAGCGGCTTCATATTTTCAGAGGAGGATTTATACATGTAGACAAAGTCAATTTCCTTGGACCAGAACCAGGTTAAATGAACCTCGGAATCTCTTATCGTCTTTCTAATATTTTTTATTTCATGATCAGGAGAAGAAATGGTTTCCCAATTCACCAACAATCACCCTATTTCTAGTAGAATTCTTTTCTAATGCAGACTTGAGCCGCCTTGCAGCAAAATCAAAATCCCTTTCTAAAGGTCTCTCTTTTCGAGGCAGAGCTCCTTGTTGAAACATCTGTCATCCTACCGCTGCGATGCGTGCTGCCGGCAAATTTTTCCCGGATAGGGATTAGCATGGTACCTAAACCCGTTAACGCTGTCAAAAGGATATCAGCCGTGATCCGGTAGAAAAATCCGCCCAGTGTATTGGCTTGGAGCCCAAGCTCCAGAACCAATCCTGCAAGGATCCCTGCGATCAGCCCAGTAAAGCAAAAGCTTTTTGCCAAATAGCGATTGTCAAAAATAATTCCCAGAGCGAGCCCGAATAGTGCTCCGATTAACGAAAATAAGACCACACGGAGAACAGAAAGATAGGTGCTGTCTTGAGACAATCCATGTCTCTGAGTCACAAGGAGCCGGTCTTGGTTTTCGAGGTATATCTTTTCAAATACATTTGTTAATTCGTTGGCATTTTTCACGTCATAGAAGGAACCCCCCGTGCTGGAGGAAATCGATTGGAGGAGATGGGCGCCGCTTTTGTCAATTTTACTCATCCCAATCGTATTTATGGCAATCTCTTTGTTTTGGTAAGGCTCGACCACTGCGTCGAGATCAAGTTCACTGTATCCATCGGAAAAAAGAATGACCATTGGTTTGCGGCCTGCCTGGTAATGGTCGTCAATCTCTTGAATCGCACGGTCCAAGGCGTTGCCGATATCAGTGCTGCCAGAGGCCTCTAATGCCTTGATTTGCTTGATGGCATCGGCCCGTTCCTCTTTATCACGAATGTTAAACATCGATTTGGTAATCATGGCATTGTCGTTAAACGAAAGAACAGTGGCACGATGGGTGGACTTCATATTGGTTATCAGCGTTTCAGCTGCCTTCAAGCTTTCACGCCCCGGGTCGGTTTTATTCATACTGTCTGATATATCGAGGACCATGACAATATCATCAGGCGTTTTAACGTTTGAAAAATTAAGTGAGTATAAGAATTGAAAGAGAACACCGGCAACAAACAGCATGACGAATGTTGCTGGGACAAGAATTTTCCATGAGAACGAAGCGTATTCTAAGCGCCAGCCTCTTCCGTTAATCATTGGCGTAATCATCTCAGCGGCCAAACAGAAGAGTCCGCCGAGGAGTGCCAACTGTCCCCAATAGACCCACATTAACAGGATATTGGGCCAAATACCATAATAGGACTCTAGTAACCATTCCCCGATTACGGCGCCGATGAGTCCGGCCATGATACTAAATACAAAAAAGAGAAAGCTAAATTTTCGGACAGACATGTTCAAAGCTCCTTATGATATAGAGTTGCTACTAACAGATTCCGTTTCGTCTTGCATCGGCGCCTAGACTAAACGGGCGCTTCCGCTTTGGAATGAAATTGGAACCCCTCATTGCAATAAGCCTTGTAGTATTTTTCTCCGTTGCGATAGTACATCAAGTCCCTTAAGTGAAATCCTCCCATGAGGGTGAGTTTTTCGATCCCGCTTGCTTTCTTTTCATGGGCACAGCCGACTTTGCACTGTCTTGTTTCATGTTCTTTTTCTAAGACGAACTCCATGAACTTGCTGTAGAAATCACCAAAGAAGTATTTTTCCTCGTACCGGTGTTCCTGGGTGTAGTTAAACACTTCAATCTGTATCGATGATTGATCATCGAGCCGGTTATATAATTGCGTAAATAATTCGCTTTTCGAGAGCACATCTCTGTTTTCATAATGGGTCATGACATTGGCTCGTTCTAACAGCTCATCTTCAAAGTTGCGGTGGAATTCCTCTTGGGTAAGCACCTCACGACTGCACACATGCAGGACTCGGTCCAGCAGTGCCGTGGCCCCGTTTTCAAGCAAACCGACCAGGTTTCCAAAAAAGCGATCATCCGAAAAGAAGTGAGCCCCGCGTTTCTCTTTTATTTTTGCGATGATACGTGTAATCATCTCGGCATAATATTCAGGGATATTCTTATCTAAATAATCATCGGCCTCATAAAGGCTTTCTGCTGCTGCCTGTTTCAAAAAGGAACCGACTTCGTTAATATGATTGATTTTGGTTTGCAATTTCAGGTGGTTTTCTTCAAGGACTTCCAAGTACTGCTTCAATATGGTCTGCTTCACGTCAAGTTTGATTATTTCATACTTTATGCCATACACCGATTCAAAAAAGTAGTGTAGGAAATTATACAGGTTTTTCCGGTCGGAAAAAGGAAGATAACTCTTTTTAAAATCACAGCTGTCGACCAGTTGCTGGTAGTACTGTTCTAGCCGTGCTTGTTTTTCTACTTGTTCATTTTTCGTATCGATTAGCATTTTGTGAATTTCATGGATGATACTAATCTCCGAACCAGTCGAATCCGCGGTCCAAAAATAGGCACAATATAAACCGTAAAATTCATGTTGAATCACATTTTCATCTAGCGAGCGCTGGATCATAAGCTTCAGATTGAACTGTTTAAGGCGCTCGGAGACAGGTTCTTTGAAATTGGAATAGAAGAAGCGTTCCGCTCCACCCTCAAACAAGTAATCCTCCGCCTCTCTGACCGACATTCTTTTCACGGTTTGATAAGAATTCGTGACACCGATTAATCCATTCATGTCCTCCAGCTTGTCAATCAAAGGGAGACATTTGTTATAATACTTTTGAAAAGAAGCCTCTGACAGGGCAAATAAGTTGAGCACTTTTTCCCGGGGCTGCGAAATCGGGGCTTTTAATGCTTCCATCAGCTCATTGTAAAAATGACTTGCTGCAAAAAAAGCAATCGCCTTGCTGGGCCTATTTACTTTGGAAAAGCCGGCTGAAGCGTACACAGGATCTCTTGAATTTCCGCGTATGCCCTTACGAAAGACAGCATGGTTATAGCTGTCCATCTTTTCGTGGTAATCGGTAATCATCTTGCGGTTTTTTAAGAGATTAAGATTGCTGATGATTTCATAGTTTTGCTGTTGGGCTTCACTTGAAATAAGGCCATCTTCGTTTTTATCGCTTAGTAAATACACCATATCGAATAGTGGGGAAGGTGGGTGACTCACCGGCAGCCGGAGGTGATCTTCTGTCAGCTGAAGGTTTTGCAGAAAGGTGTATTCATCACATTGATAGCCATCTAATTCTTTGAAAAAACTAATCCCGAGCGAGGTCGAGAGGGCAAAATTATCGCCGTCCTGTTTTTCTTTTATTAATCCGTATAGGTCCACTTCGACCAGCCGGAAAGATTCCTGCAGAATACTTTTAAGCAATAAGGTAAATTCTTGAATAAGAATATTCGCAGGGTCATCAATCACTGTGACCACGCACAGGTTCACTTTTTGAAGGGAGGAATACACCTTCCCATACTCAGCAATTTTCGATGAAAACAAGCGATAGGTTTTATTTAGTTCAATCAGTTTGTCTTCATCACGACAAAAGGATTCGTATAAGTCTTTCCGGACGGTTTTTCGATCAAAGCCTTGGTCTGGAAGCTGAAACGAAAGCACATTTGGATGGGTGATCGTCTTTGTTTGATAAGCGTGAAAATAAAGCACGCCTGAACTGTTATGCCATTTTTCTTCATTAATCGTCAAAATGGATTTTAGAGCATCCAAAACAAGATCACCCAGAAATACGAATACAATTGGATGGTTCACACTTCGCTGTTCATTTACTACAAGCGTCATTTTTTCTAGTTGGTTGGAAAAAGTGTGTGCATACGTTTGTAAAAGGTCTCTCAAGTTGTTTTCCCCCTCATCAGAAAAAAAATTAGTAGCCTTCTACTTTGAAAATTGTCCAGCTCCAGCGCCTAGGGGCTCGGGGTCATAAGCCAATCCGTCATGAAGGTTAAAAAGCAACCTTCACGCCGGCTCGTCTTATGCCTGTCGCCCCTAGGAAAAAATGAACTACTTTTTTCCCTGAACAAGGCGCTTCCGCTTTTATACGAGGCGGGCCACAAGCAAATCCTGCATGTGGCCACATCATTTCTGCATTCGTATCAAACTGTCCTTATGATTTTTGCTCTGTTAAGTTGATTTCCGCTCCAGGCGCTTTGCGGTTCGCGGGCGGTTCGGGAGCCTCCTCATCGCTTGAGTGACTGCGGGGTCTCCCGTGACCGCAGAGTCTCGCGCCTTCCGCTCCAATCATTATAGTGCCAAATCAACATGAGCTTTAACATAGCTATGATTTTAATTGACGCAGCATATCCTGAACTTTAATCATCATTTCTTTATAGAACCTATACAATTCTTCGCCGTTTACAAAATCCTTGTAGTCATAATCAAGAGCTTCTTTTTCCTTTTGATAGGTGGCAGCCATTTCCTCTAAGGCAGAAATCAGCTCTGTTGCCTGTTCCTCGCTAATCAAGTCATTGCTCCTGCGTTCAGATTTCTTTCCGAGTTGGGCCATTTGTTTAGAAGTCAACTTTTTGAAAGCTTGATAGATTTCAAAATCTATGAATTTTGTTGTTTTCATTAAGTTAACGAACGGTTCCCAGGCATCTTCCTCAATCTCCTTATCGTACACGTAAAGAGCGCCTCTTTTCCGAATCGTTTTTGTATAAACAGCCTGGATAAACTGATTCAGGGATACTTCTTTGTCTTTTTGTGATTCAATCCATTGCTCAATCTCAGCCATTTTTTCTTGAATCAGGTGATATTTTTTAACTTCTACTTTCACTTTTTCAATGAGCTTTGGTGAGCGAATGAAATTTTCTTTGGCTAATTCCAAATTGGTGCTTCCAAAAATATCACTGACACCATCAGATTCCATCCCGCCTGAGAACATAGCTTTAAGCTGGCTCAGCACCCGTTTCAGATTTCCAGGGCTTGCCTTATCAATCTGCTGCGGATCGACTTCATACTGTGCATATAAATCCGAAAGGCTGATCTCGTTTGTAAAATGGCACTGGAACCGTGCGCTTGTATTATGATCTGCATTCTTCTCGCTGATACAGCCGAATGCGGACGCCTCATCAAATAGGGTGCGGACACTGGCATTGTATTGCTTGACGCGCTCATTTTGGTACGTATCTCCCCATGACTTTTCCGGAATTGGTGATGGGAGGTAAGCCCAGTTTTCTTTATCTGTTTGCACGAGATGGCGGCCGACGCCTTCTTTTTCCAAAATCGTTTTTTCATACGAAGTTTCGTAAATGGCTAGTGGTGAATAGGCGAATAACGGAATCCCATTTTTCGTATTCAACCAGAAAATTCGATTCTTTAATTCGCTTTCTTTAATCGTGAACCGGGAATGGCTTAAGGAATGCCTCTCGAAATTTTTAATTCCATTGAAAATATTCGGCGCTTTTACCGGTACGGAGACAAATCCCCATTGCGGGAAGTGCAACTGTCCGTTACTGTTGGCAAGATGGAATACTGGCAGGGCGTCGCGGTCCAGTCTAGCGGCAATTTTATCTTCAATAATTTTGTCAATCGGTTGATCTTCGCCGTATTTCATGCGTAAAAAGTCTTCCATTGATTTTGTGATTAATTCACCGAACTGATCGGTTAAGAATTCAGACACCGTGCCGACGACATCCACTTCGGACTCCTTGATCCAATAGGTTGATTTTTCAAGAAGCATTTCGGACCACTGCTGGACCAATAATTCACCGTCTTTGGAATCAAACAAACGCTGGATTTCACGTGCAACATCGGGTACACTGACCAAATGCCAATAATAGGTGACATCATTCTCGTGTTTGATTTCCTCGCCATCAACCAGGATATCGGCATTCTTTTCAAAAATTCCTCTTAATGTTTCAAGGATTTCTTTATACACTTCATAAATTTTGTTGTTTTGACTATTAAGAAGTTGGTATAGGTCCTCATAAAATTCAATCATTTCTTCAATCCGAACCTTTTCAGCCCGAGCATCATATTCATTCAGCTTGGCCTCAATATAGGCATTCTTTTTGCGATCCTTAGAGATAAAGGCACTTCTGGCATCTTCAAGTTTATTTAAGGCATATTCCTGATCAGTAGAAATAGCTCTCGGAAGGCGCTCTAAGCGGTCGCGAAGTCCTTCCGTATAAGCCTGCAGGGTTTTTAATAGGCAGAATCCATCATTTGAATAGATTAAACGCGATGCAAAAATTGGTCCTTTTTTCGGATGAAGGAACAGACGCTCAATTTGACGGCGGAACTCTTCCATAATCTCGCCAGGGAGTTGTTTCTTGCATTTGCGATATTGTTCTTGTGCTTTTATTAAAAATTCACGATCTAATTCGTCATCGATATTAATGACAGACGTTTTGATCACGTTGTTGTAAGAGAAGCGATCACTATTTTCAAAACCGGATAACGCTTCCGGTACACGTTCGTTAAAGCGATTATGGACAGAATCTGGATCAATTCGCAGTTTTTCTAAAAATTGCTCCACTTCTGTTTGATCGGGGCCTGCATCAAACATGCTGTTCATTTTTTCAAACAGCTTATAGCCGATATACGTAGTCATTTCTTCGAGAGGAATTTCTGCCATCGAGGCACCGATAATGTTGTATTGGTAGTTGGCCGCATAGGGCTTTGGCATTTGTGCAATATTAGTCCGGATGTTACTAATATAATCATGAATCGCGAACTCTTCGCCCGATTTCTTTTCCTCGTTGGCCATGAAGTTGGTAATATTCTCTGCGGTGACATTCATGCAGTAATCATACGCATTCTCGAGCCATTTTCCTTCTAAGTTCGTCCCCGAGATTAAATGACAGAGATTAAAGGGCGGCATCGGAGAGTTAACCTCTAACAGGCTGCCGTACCTCTGTTTGAACCGTTCATTTCGTTCATCGGCATTCATCCAATAATCCAGCTCTTTTAAGGCGGCATAGCCATTTTTCTCAATGTATTCAACGGTGTGCGAGCTTAGGCCGCGTTTGGAGAGATTGACATCGGGAGTGAAAAGATAGCCGAGAATACTGACTTTATCCACGCCTGTTGGGCCAAATTTACGCTCCATAATCCCGCGGGTAATGTAGGAAATATCAAGATAGCAGCCACTGCCGGTTCCGCCGGAAAGTCCGGTTAGGATGAAGACATACAACCGTTTATTGGTCCCTTCGAGGACGGCCTCTATTTTTCGTTCAATGGTTTGGACCACTTGATTGATCTTGGTGAAAAGAAGCAATCGCCCCGCCTGACGGACACCTGAAGCACCGCTGATCCCATCGGTAATGAGCAGTTCCGGTGAGAGCCATTCCTTTATGTAGGGCTCAATCGTGCTCCGATTTTGAAGCAGGCCGCCAATTTCCGGGTTGGAAAGGAGGACAAATTCCTTGTTTGGATCTAGCCCGATGCCTTTATACTTTTTATTACGGTCATATTCATTTGTTTCAAAGGCTAGAAATTCAATATTATTTGGCTTATCCTTTTTCTTTTTGGATAAAGGGTCCTGAGGCAGTTTGAAACGGCGATTAACTTGATATTTTAATCGTAATAGGGCATCAATGCCTGTACCGCCAAGGCCGATGACCAGCATTGGATTATCTATGGTATCCACGCGGATTTTCTCTGAAATAATCCCTCCGCCTAAGGAAACATCTAACTGCTGAATATGCTCTCTCACACTTGCTCTCATGCAAAAATTCCTCCCGGGCTGTAAAATAATACAATCTCTCTCACATATATGACGAAAAATAACGGGATAAGGATTCAATTTAGGGTGCCAAGCTCCTGAAATGGTGCATGACACCATTTCAGGCACCTTCGCTTTTCTTTTTGTCTGGCTGCAGCGCCTAGGGGCTCGGGTCATAAGCTTATCTAGTTTCGGCTCCTTGGGACTCGAGTCATAAGCCACCCCCTGAAGAAGGCAAAAAGCGCCTTCTTGCAGGGGGCGTCTTATGCCTTCGTCCCAGGACAGTCGCCTCCACATTTAATTCAATCCGTCCTGAAGGTTAAAAAGCAACCTTCACGCCGGCTCGTCTTATGCCTGTCGCCCCTGGGAAAAAATGAACTACTTTTTTCCCTGAACAAGGCGCTTCCGCTTTTCTTTTTAACTGATATACTCTATAAATATTGATTTATTAACCTTTTTTAGAACGATTCTTAGACGATCGTTTTTCTTTATTTCAAAGCCCTTTTTGGCATCGATGGCGCGTCCGCCTTTTTCAATCGTACTGTCTGAGTTATTGATGAGCAGAAGTTTATCGCCGGCAGCAGGTTTGAAAATGATTTGCTCGGTTTCGGCGAATTCAGGTGCCAGGGACAGGAGTTGATGCATGCGGAACTTCCTTTTAAAGCCCTTTAACTTTTTGTATTGTGGATTGGTTCGTTCGCCTGTATCTTCGTTCTTCATTTCCACAACGATTTGCCCGCTAAAGCCGCGGCTGGCTTGCTTCATTTTTGCTAATAGAATAGAAACAAGGGCTACAAGCAGGAGGGCACCAACAACGGCCGCCACTACATACAGCCACGGAAAAGGCTTCTCGTCTTCCGTATTTGCAGGTTTGACTGCAGCAGGAGACTTGGCTGTATGTTGAAGCGTAATCTTTTGTGGTGCGGTTTCCCGGAAAAAGCTATTGTCTTCCGCTTTGACAACCACCTCATAACTAGAGGCATTTCCAAGCTTGAATTGTCCTGTAAAGGCTGTATTATCTGAATTTAGAACAACTTCTTTAATTTTTCCTTTATCAAGGTCCTTCACAAAAAGTGTTGCTTTCATTTCTTGATAGATATCTTTATCAGAAATAACGGTGCCGTTATCTTCAAAAAAGGCACTTATTTTAACTGTGTCACCTGCTTTGTAGATCTGTTTAGCAAGTGAACTCAGCTTAAGCTGTAAATCATAGTTAAAAACGAGATTAACATCGATCTTATCCTGATTGACGCCTTTAACCTTTAGCGTCCAATCACCTTGTATGGGCTTCAACAGCTTTACCATCGAGTAAGTTTTAGATTTTGAAAATAGGACTTGATCGGAAGGGATGGCAAGCTCCTGACCGGAAGGATTCACCAACTGTACCTCGACTGGTTTACTAGACATCAGCGAAATATTGGCTTCTAACACATTTTCATTGGGGACATGGATGTTGATATCCTGAAATTGGCCGTTCCCGACAATTTGATTCAAAGGGACAACTTTTAACTTTAGGTGGTTGGCAAAGATTTCACTAAGAATGCCAGGCAGCTTGTCAGCTGAGGTTGCTTCGAAGAATTTGCCGTTAGTCTGTTTGGCTACATCGGTGAGAACGTCTTTGTTCAGCTTGCCGTTTGCGTTTAATCCAATGGTATAGATTGGATACCCCTTTTCCTTTGCGGCAGTGATGGCTTTTTCTAAATCGCTATTCGCTTCTTTTAAAGTCTTAGCCTTTTTGGGATCCATTTCGTTATTTCCATCAGCAAGAAGGACAATCAGTGGGAAGTAATCCTGTTCATGGCTGGAATCGAGCACCTTTACAGCCTCGCTAACCCCGGTTGATAAATCCGTATATGTGTATTTCTCAAGAGAATCAATAAAATCCTTGAGATCTTTCTTATCCTGATTCGAGCGGATTTTAACTAATGCTTTTTCGCGCATAACCGCATCTGCGTACGCGATGGCGCCAATTTTATCCCCATTAAAGGAGGCCATATCAATGAACATCTTCATCGCTTCATTGCTAATATTCTTTGGGTCGCTGCTTTTCATTGAATTACTAACATCCACGACTAGCATCCCTTCAATTCGGGAAGTGGAATTTAATGGACTGGCAGCACGTACACTATAATAGTTCATGCTGCAGAAAAGACACGCGATTACTATAAAACTACTTATCCATTTTTTTAACATGTGTGTGCAACCTCCAACAGCAGTTTCCTTTTCGGGTAATAGTTATAATTTTTGAAATATACTCTCATTTTACCATCGTTACCCTATTATTCCCAAACATATCCTATCTTTAAATATTAAAATATTACCATTATAATATACTAAATGAATTTTTTGGAAATTATCGCCTCATCTAAAACTGTCAAAGAGGGGAAGAACGAATGTATAGTATTGTATTTACGAGCCTGCTAGTTTTAATTCTTATCTGGAAAGCGTTTAAATTAGTTAAAAACAAACGGAACAGTGGAAATTTCGATGATATCGACGATGAGTTGGTCATCATGTTGAATGAAGGTGATTCCAATCGCTAAGCAAGCCATCCAGCTTTCCAAGAAAAAAAGGACGAAATATTGTTATCAAAAACTGAAAATGTGTAAAAAGTGCAATCGTTATTCTGTTTTAAAAGAGGAAGAATGCCCAACATGCGGTTTGACTTTTGTGGGGATCGAGAGCATCGTCCATTCAATTTTTCGAAACCGTTTATTTACGGAAGCTATAAGAATATTGATTCTGGTTTGTATTGGAATTGTAGCGGCTCCAACAGTAAAAACGCTCTATCTCTCGTTAATCACTGGGGTCATTTTTGTGAGTAGCTATATCATTCTCACGGTTACTTTTATGAAAAGTGAATATTTTATGGTGCTGAAAAAGCTGCTTCGCGCCGACTTTCGAAAAATTCAAGCAGGTATTCAGTTTGATAGCAACCTTGCCAAAGAGGATGTCAAAGCGGGAAAACTGGCCCCGGCCTATGATAAGCTGCGTGAGATTGGTGATTTTATTTATAGTGATCAGGTGAAAATACGCCGAGTCATGGTCTTGAATGATATCGTGCTAAGAAGAGACATGGAGCTTGAACTTGAATCTCTTATTCCTTCATCCTATGATAAGGATTTTGTGAAATATGCCCTGGAGATATTAAAAATCAATCGGCCCCTGTTTACCAAAAAGTGTATCGCCTATTTTATTCAATATCGGGATGCTATTGTAAGGGATTTCGGTATCGATTCACTTATTGCTGTCGCTGGGACAGCGTTACGAATGAAACTGTACATTCAAGAATTCTCAGACTTCATTGAGGAATTCCTTGAATATTTTCCAAAGGACCGGTTTTTAAGGCTGTGCAATATTCTCTATTCAAACCCAGATGCAAAGTGGGGCAGTCTTGAGGAAAAAGCAAAGCGTTTGGTTGCAATCAAGTATCATTATGATCCTGATTTTAAACGGTTTGTTTCGTAGAAAGGATTTTAAAATCATGTTTAAATCAACCCTATACAAAAAAGTAAATTGGTCCCGGAATGTTTCCTTACTTATTCTGACTGTATTGCTTGTCGGTGTGAGCGGAAAAATCATCATGGCGCATGAAAAACTAAGAACCTATAAGGAAGCGGTAAAGCTTTATCAGTCAGGAGAATTAGTGGCAGCGGAAGAAAAGTTTCGGGCAGCTAAACTGAATGTTTTTGTGACAGACCATAACAAAGACATCAAACAAAAGCTCTCTATCCTCTCACCTATTCGAAAAGCCATGGAAGAATTCGATAACAAAGCAGCCAATTATAAGAAAGAAAACGACCTCGATAAGCTTGTATCTATTTATGACAGCTGGCAGGAAAGTCAGAAAAAATGGGTGTCAGGCACCAGCGTTCAAAAGGATATGTACGGAGAAATGGAGGCGATGACGAATCTCGATAGGGATATGAAGGGATATTTTTCGACGATTAAGAAGGTGAACCTTGATAAATTAGTACATGATTCAATCAATGGTATTTCTGAAGAGGAGGAGATCTATACTATCCTCAACAAAATTCCAGCTGAATATTACGGCAAACGCTCGTCAGCCAAGACAAAAGAAGTCCAAACAACGTTCGAAAACTATTACTCCACAAAGCTCTATAAAATAATCGAAAATGGCGCTGTTTCATCTATTGTAGATGAGGGAAACAGACAATTTAGTGCCCTCAAGGAATTGTCAATGGATTCGGACTGGCTCGAGGAAACACTTGATGTGAACCTATTAAGGATTGTAACAAAGGCGATGAATAAAAAGGATTATGCAGCCTTTGCCGACGCAGCGAGCACGATCAAAAAATTAGAGGGGAATATGAACGATACGAAAGTTTTTGTTTATATTGAAAAATCCACAGGTGAGGCTTTAACGAAAGCCGAAAATCTTACAGCGGCGAACCAATACAAAGATGCGATCAGCATCTATGAAGCGTTAAAACCATTGAAGGACACCGCAGAATTAGTTTCAAAAGCAAATCTTGCTTGGGATCAATATCAACCCATTCGTGTCTTGGAGCGCTTATATACAGGAAAAGAATTTTCAACATTCGTGAATACTAGCAACAAATTTGGTGGAGATAGCGTTGTTGCTGCTATCTCCACCGACGGCGGCATTTATTATGGCCAACTGACCGGTGAAGAAGCGATGGTGGTAACGGAGGGGTCAATCGAAGGGGCACCGGCCATTTATAAGCTAGTGTTTCAAAGCAGTTTAAGTTCATCAGAGCATCCTGTTCTTTATATTGATGCAAAGTCATCAGAGCGGAAGCACCATTACTTAGCCTATGAAGTCAGCGGTGGTTCGATGGTGAACATTCTTGATGTCAAAGCAGATGGTTTGACCATTGAATCGAACCAAGTCTTAGTGGTTGATAATCCAGTCGGACAGGGAGAAGGCGAACTCGCCTACTTTGAACCAGATCTTAATGGGAAATATCAATTTACGAAAACAAAGGAAACCTATGAAGAGATCAATGTAGAGAACATTGCGAACTACTTTGGGAAAAAAGTTCGTTTTACCGCCTATACCGATTCTCAGCTAGATGACGGAATGTTGGTTACCTTATCGGAAACCTTTAATGAAAGTACCGAGGAATGGAAGAAAACATATTTGTTATTAAAAGGCTATTCCGAATTTACAACGTACACCAGTTATACAGTGAGTGGTGTTTTTGACAGCTATACAGATATTAACGATGAAAATGGCGAAACCATCCGTGTCCCAGTCTTCCAAGTAGAAAAAGTTGAATAATCAAAAAAAGACCAATCGAAGGCGCGGGCCAACGTTTGGTCTTTTTTAATAAGGCAATGTTAAAGCTTATTGTTG
>NZ_JBALOS010000100.1:0-10824 GCF_036962765.1 Neobacillus drentensis | reverse complement strand
ATGTAATAACAGAGAAGGGGAAAGCTGAAATAAAGGAATATCCGGAGTTGGTAAATTATTATTTAACTATTTTAGATGACGAGAAGGTTACATAAGGCTTGGTCTATCGGAACTCCCATTGGAGGATGAGCATAAATATAGGTTGAAAGGATGCCGTGACACGACCTGTCCATTGAAATGGACTTTTAAGTTGATGGCTTAAATTTGTTTAAAATCCTATTTTTAATTTCTCTGCAAATTGTCAAGACTGATAGGTAGAGGGCAATTAAGATAAGGAAGGAGACATATTTATGAATAAACCTTTTGAATACCCGGATATTTTCTATAACGAAGTCATCTATTTTTTAGAAATGAAATGGAACCGTCGACTAAGTGATCATGAGCGGCATGTACTTATTGAAGGCTATCGATTTGGCAGGATGGTTGAGGCAGAAAATGAGATCAGAATCCTTTCAGCTAAGTAATTTTTTGAAGGGATATATCCTATTGGCAGCAGTTGCTGCCTTTACTATTTTTATCAAATTTTAAAATGAACTTTGCAAATTGCAAGGTTTTTTCTCGTTTTAAGTATTGTATAATATAGGAAGCTTATAAATTTATAAATAAGAATGTAGGTGTTTCAGTTTTCAAGTAGTGAAGGGAGGAGCAGGTGAAGAAACATCAAAGAGATTCGCAGCTTTATAAGTTCTTAACGGATGTAAAAGTTTAATCTACATAAGGGGGAAATTGAAAGATGTCAAACTATGTAAAAATAGGTAATCTTCAAGTAGCGGATGTCCTTTACCATTTTATTAACAACAACGCACTGCCTGGAACATCCTTGGACCGTGAGCAGTTTTGGACTGATTTTGAAGCACTCTTTGATGAATTAACACCGATTAATAATCAACTTCTTGAACGAAGGGATAACATTCAACATAAAATCAATGTCTGGCACAGGATCAATAAAACCTTCCACTTTGAAAATTATCAATCATTCTTGAAAGAAATTGGTTATTTAGAACCGGAGACTGCTGATTTTCAGATTAGTACGGAAAATGTTGATGAAGAAGTAGCGGTAAAAGCTGGGCCTCAGCTCGTTGTCCCTGTTGATAATGCCCGCTATGCGTTGAATGCTGCCAATGCCCGTTGGGGAAGTCTTTATGATGCCTTATATGGAACGGATGCGATTAGTGAAGGGGGCGGTGCCCAACGAAAAGTGGCTTACAATCCAAACCGCGGAGAAAAAGTTATTGCTTTTGCAAGAGAGTTTCTAGATCAAGCCGTTCCGTTGAAACAATTTTCTCATAAGGAAGCTGTCAAATATTCTGTTGTGAATGAGAAATTAGCGGTTTTACTTCGTAGCGGCGCAACCATTGGTCTTCTGGATGAATCCAAATTTTGTGGGTATCAAGGGAATCCAGAAGAACCATCTGCCATTTTGCTGAAAAACAATGGACTCTATTTTGAAATTCAATTTGACCACAGCCATCCAATTGGAAAGACAGATTTAGCTGGAGTAAAAGATATTTTCATAGAGTCAGCCTTGACAACGATTATGGATTGCGAGGATTCTGTTGCTGCGGTGGATGCAGAGGATAAGGTTAAAGTTTACACCAATTGGCTCGGGTTAATGAAAGGTGATCTGGCGGCTGCATTTACAAAAAATAATAAGACGATTACTCGTTCGCTTCAGTCTGACCGAGAGTATATCTCCCCAACAGGTGAGGAATTTGCCTTAAAAGGCCGTTCCCTCATGTTTGTCCGCATTGTCGGGCATTTAATGAAAAGTCAGGCGATCCTTGATAAGGATGGAAACGAGGTACCAGAAGGATTAATGGATACGGTCCTTACCAGTTTAATAGCCAAACATTCTCTTTTGGCAAATGGTAAATATCAAAACTCTTCTAGGGGATCGATTTATATCGTTAAACCGAAAATGCATGGTTCCGAAGAAGCGGCTTTTGCAAACGAAACATTTAATCGCGTGGAAGATATGCTTGGACTAGAGCGGAATACCCTAAAGATTGGTGTTATGGACGAAGAGCGCCGGACGTCTTTAAACCTGAAAAATTGTATCCGTGAAGTAAAGGATCGAATCGTATTCATTAATACGGGTTTCTTAGATCGGACGGGAGATGAAATCCATACGTCGATGGAGATCGGTGCCGTGATTCGGAAAAATGATATGAAATTTTCGACATGGTTGCAAAGCTATGAAAAATCGAATGTGTTTGTCGGACTTGCAGCGGGATTAAAAGGCCGAGCCCAGATCGGCAAAGGAATGTGGGCGATGCCAGACCTGATGGCCGAAATGCTGAAGCAAAAAATCAGCCACTTGCAAGCAGGCGGCACAACAGCATGGGTTCCTTCCCCAACAGCTGCAACCCTTCATGCGCTGCATTATCATCAATTGGATGTTTCAAAGGTGCAAGAAGAATTAGCAATGGATATCCAGGATCTGAGAGATCCGATACTATCAATCCCTGCTGCCGAAAATACTAACTGGTCCGCGGAGGAAATCCAGCAGGAGCTTGATAATAATGCACAGGGTATCCTAGGTTATGTTGTTCGCTGGGTGGAAATGGGTGTTGGCTGCTCAAAGGTACCCGATATTAATCATATTGGGTTGATGGAGGACCGTGCGACCCTTCGCATTTCGAGTCAACATATTGCTAACTGGCTTCACCATGGGATTTGTTCGAAGGAACAGGTAATGGAAACCTTAGAGAGGATGGCCAAGGTGGTGGACCAGCAAAATGCAATTGATCCAGCATATCGCCCAATGGCTGTTGATTACAATCAATCTGTGGCGTTTCAAGCTGCTTGCGATCTAGTTTTTAAAGGATACGATCAGCCAAACGGCTACACGGAGCCGATTTTGCATCGCAGTCGTATTGAAGCAAAAGCCAAATGGGGAGTCAAGCATCCAAACTAATAGTAAAAGCAACTACATGCTATAGATGTAGTTGCTTTTTTATGATGAATGAAACTGTAAACTTATGGGAAAATACTTTTGATAGTAATCGATTAAGGGAGTGAAAAGTATGAGCAACACGGAACAAAAGGAAACACCTCATATTAAACCAAACGGGGTTGAAATTGCCGATACAATACTTTTGCCTGGTGATCCTTTACGGGCAAAATTTATTGCTGAAACCTATTTAGAGAACCCGGTCCAATTTAATTCAGTCCGAAATATGTTTGGATATACTGGATCCTATCAAGGGAAGAAAATATCTGTTATGGGAACAGGCATGGGGATGCCCAGTATGAGTCTCTATTCCTGGGAGCTGATTCATGTTTTTGGTGTGAATAATTTAATTCGGATCGGTACTTGTGGCGCCATCCAAGACCAAATGAATTTGTATGATATTGTTTTGGCGATGGGGGCATCGACGGATTCTCGCTATGTTCACCAATACAACCTTCCTGGAGAGTTTTCTAATATTGCTTCCTTTTCTTTGTTGGAAAAAGCAAAGAATGGAGCAGATGCAAAAAGTCTTCCTGTTCATGTCGGGAATGTACTTACCAGTGATATTTTTTACAATGCTGACCCGACTGCTATAGAAAAGTGGCGCAAAATGGGAATTCTTTGTGTAGAAATGGAAACCGCGGGCCTTTATATGAATGCCGCGTATGCAGGGGTTAATGCGTTGACCATTTTGACAGTGAGCGACCATATTATTAGGAATGAACAAACGACACCAGAGGAAAGACAAATAGCATTTACTAATATGATGGAAATTGCGTTGGGGCTTGCTTAGGTGTGCAGAATTGATATTGCCTGAATCATTGACCGAAGGTGGAAAAAAATTATCCTTTCGGTCAATGAAAGACGGTTACATTTCTATTCTTTCAGAAAAATGGGGTCAGTTTTTCGCTGCTTTAAAGCACCGAGAGGCTGGCCCCAAATGTTTTCAGCTATCTATTAATCAATGAATATTGGAGCAAGTCGTTATCAATGATCCAGCCACCAGCCTAATGGCATTTCACTAAAATTAGTATTATAATGTTCAAGAAAATGACTAATTTTGGAAAGAAGCGATTGCATGGTTGATAGCCACAAATCAAGAGCATCTAATTATAAAGTCCTAACAATTATGAAGCAAGCAATGGCAGTTAACAAAAAGCCGTTTCCGTGGCTTAAGGCCCTTTGTGCAGGTGTTGCTGCTGCTCTCCCTGTAATAATTGGCTTATTATTGGATAACTTTGAATATGGGTTGTTGGCTGGGATGGGCGGCTTTACCTACCTATATGTATTTAATATTCCATATGCCCAGCGTGCAAAAAAGCTATTTTTTGTCATCCTTGGTATGTGCTCGGTCACCATATTAGGGACACTTGCTGCTCCTTATCCGCTTGCCATCTCCATTTTAATGGGATTTATTGGAGCTGCCGCTATTTTTATTTTTGGAGCATTACGAATAGCGGGACCCTCTGCCATCTTTTTTGTGTTAGTTTTTGCGATGACAACAGGGATGCCGATTCAACCAGAACTCGCTCCGTTGCGCGCTGGACTTGTGTTTCTTGGTGGTATCTTATCATGGTTTATTGCCATGGCAGGCTGGTTCTTTAATCCCCATGGCCCGGAAACAGAGGTCGTTCAAAGAGTTTATCTGGAATTGGCTGCGTTTCTGGATTCGGTTGGTACAAAGAAATTTAATGAGTCCAGAAATCGCTTGATGTCGGTACTAAAAGAAGCAGAGGAAACACTTGCTGCGGGATATATACCTTGGCGAACCACAGACCTATTTAATCGTTTATACGTGCTAAATAATCATGCAAATAAAATCTTTTTATATGTCCTTGAAAGTTTTTCAGAAAGTCATGTTATCCTTCCACCTGAATTAGGTCAGACTGTCCGGGAAATGGCTCATTCATTGGGGAAAAAGGATAAGAGTGAAGGTGGGACCAAAAATATTCTCCAGCCTGTTGAGGTGGACGAAAAAGTGGTTCATTTATTTACAAAAGTTTATGATGCTGATGCTATTATGAATGAACCAACATCCAAAATAAACCAAACCAATCAAATCTTCAAACCATCTTATAAGACAGTTTTTATGGGAGCCTTTCATAAAGACTCGATTGTTTTTATTACGGCGATACAGCTTGGAGTTATCACAATAATTGCTGCTATTATTGCCTTTCAGTATGGATTGGTCCGCTCCTATTGGGTGCCATTATCTTGTGTAGCTGTTTTGTCAGGTTCGACGATTGTAGCCACTTATCATCGTGCGATTCAAAGAGGATTTGGCACCATACTTGGTATCTTAATAGCTAGTTTCATTCTAGCTACACACCCTGATGGCTATATAATTGCTTTTTTTATCTTCCTATTGACGTTTATTACCGAACTTTTTATTGTAAAAAATTATGGATTAGCGGCCCTATTTTTTACACCGAATGCATTACTAATGGCAGAAAGCACGAGTCAGGAAGGCCGTAGCTTTGCTTATTTTGCTTCGGCTAGATTAATCGATGTTGTGATCGGAATTTGTATAGGTATCATCGGTATATGGTTGGTTGGAAGACGGTCAGCCTCTAGTCGACTGCCGCATTTAATTACCACAACCATTCGAAGTCAGGCGCATTTTTTGTTCATCCTCTTTTCAGAACAAGGGGATGGTTTTATCGCTTCTGAGAGTAGGGAATTGAAAAAAATGCGCACGAATATTATAAATTTAATAACTCTCTATAATACAGCGGCGGGAGAGATTCCAGTTAATCAAAAGGCTGTGGAAGATTATTGGTCTGTTATTTTTGCGATTGAGCATTTAGGATTTTTATTAGAAAAATGTTCAAAAACTGAAGAGCGGGCATTTCTTTCGGATGAAAAACTGTCCAAGTTGCTCTATGTATTTGAGACGATGGCCAATGCTGCCGAGCGGCAACGTCCACCTTATTTAAAAAATGTCCCTGAAATCGAAGGTTTTTCTAGCATTAAAAATGAAATTATCCACTTGCAAAGATCATTTCAAATTGAAGTCAAGGTTTCTAAGTAACGGCACCGGATATTATTGGGAAAGGCATCGCGGATCCAATTGGCCAGATCTGGACGGCCAAAATGATGTTGGACCATTTTGGTGAAGTGGAGTTGGGAAATTTATTGCTTGATACAATTGAAAGCGTAACAAATGCAGGGATCTTAACACCAGACCTTGGAGGAAAACATACAACAGACGAAGTAACAAAAGAAATTATTAGGAGATTAGTAATCAGGTAATGGCGGTTTATTCAGCAATATTAAAAAGAAATATACGAGCCTAGCCATTTCAGGTTATCCGATATTTGTTTTGGATTAGTTGTCTCGGTTTTACGGTTCCATCCCGATTAACTAGTTAATATATTGTAATGTATTAACTAGTTAAGACAGGGGTGGAACCGATGTATTTATTCAAATCAATTTCGGGTGAAATTAAATCAGCTAAGCAAGTCTTTAAACATCAAACAAAAACAAAACGTCTGGTTTTAGCTGCTCTTTTTGCCAGCATTGCGGCAGTTCTCCAAGCTGCAGGAGGTTTTATACCTGTCCTTGGGTATTTTATCAGTCCATTTGCAACAGCCCCAATCCTTCTCTGTTCGATGCTTTCACTTCCGCTTGGAGCTATGGCCTATTTTCTTACCAACTTATTGCTAGTTATCCTCCAGCCTAGCGAATTGTTTGTCTTTCCATTTACAACTGGCTTACTAGGACTAGGCACCGGTTTCGCTTTTTCCTTTTTCAAAAAAAGATTAACGATCATCGCAGTGGGTGCGGCTTTTTTAACTTTAGGTATTTTGGTCCTTCTTAGTGTTTTCAACTTCCCCGTTTTAGGGCCCGCCGTTTCAACTTCCTTTTCCTTGTTAACCACTGGCGTAATTTTTTTATTTTCTTTCATTTATAACTGGATCTGGGTCGATATGGGAATATTCTTTTTAAAAAGGATAGGGANNCTTAACAACCGCTCGACTTTTTCTGGTCTTTTCATGATATCCTCCCTCGAATATGCCTTTCTATCATCTAATTCAGAGTGGAGTAGTCCATATGCCAGGCTGGGTGTCAATGTTCTAAGACAACGTCGATTAAAACGATATCCTCCTTATACAGGAGTGCATCTTTGAGGATGTTATCAAATTCGATTAGGTTACGTGCTCGTTTTCCAGAAATTCCGAAACTGACAGCCAATTTAACAAAATCTGGGTTTTGGAAGGTTGCACCTTGGCTCTCGCCGAATTTTTGGTTCATTTGCTCCACCTCAAGTTTTAACATCGAGTCGTTTAAAACAATGATAATGAAGGAGAGACCAAGCCGTTTGGCCGTCTCTATTTCAGCAAAATTCATTAAGGCCCCGCCATCACCGGTGATACAAATAACCGGAGCATCGGGACAAGCTAGCTTAGCCCCGATGGCTCCTGGTACGGCAATTCCCATTGAAGCGAGCCCGTTTGAGATAATTAACCGATTAGGACCTTTCGGCTGATATGTTCGCGCAATTGAAACCTTATGGGAACCGACGTCAGATATCACGATCGTTCCCTCTGAAGTATGAGCTTCAATACTGTGGAGAACATTCTCAATCGAAAAGGAGAGAGTATTGGGTTGATACGGGTCAATTTGATAAACAGTTTTTATGTTTTCCTTGAGTTTATCTGTTGAAACCCAGGATTTCGCTGGGAGGACGGATTGATTTAGGCGCTGCAAGGTTTTCTTTATATCCCCAACCAGTTCCACCTTAACAGGGTAATATTCATTGATTTCTGCAGGTAATGTATCGATATGTAGAACAGGAAGTTTCTTTTCATTCCAATCTTTTGGCAGTTTTTCAACAAAGTCAAAGCCGATGACAATCAAGAGATCAGCCTCATTTAATCCAGGTCCTACTTCATCGTTTTCCTTAAATCCGAAGGTAAAGAAATTAAGGGGGTGTTCTTTAAAAAGCACCCCTTTTGCCATAAAACTATGTGTAACGGGGGATTGAAGGGTCTCAATAAAGGGTAGAAGTTCAGAGACTCCCTCCTGCCTAATGACCCCGTTACCAACAATAATAAAGGGTTTCAGACTTTTTTTGATCAGGGTAATTGCTGCTTCGATTGCCTCGTTAACAGGAATACATTCAGGCAATGATGTCACGGGTAGTGGCTCACCTGGAATCATTTGAGTGGCAAAGTTCTCTGGTAAACTAATGGTGACGGAACCCGGTTTTTCCATTTTTGCTATCCTGAATGCTTTTCGAATGATCGCCGGGACTGTTTGTGATTCATTGATTTGTGTGCTCCATTTGGATACAGGTTCGAACATTTTTACGATATCGATGTATTGATGGGATTCTTTATGGTGACGTTCCAAACCAGCTTGGCCAATTAAGGCCACTACGGAGGAATGATCGAGCTGTGCGCTTGCAATTCCCGTCAATAAATTGGAAGCTCCAGGACCTAGGGTTGATAAACATACACCCACTTTTCTTGACAATCTTCCATAAACATCGGCCATAAATGCTGCACCTTGCTCGTGCCGAACATTTACGTACTGGATTTGGGACGAGTTTGATAGGGAATCAACGAGGTCCAATATTTCCGTGCCGACAATTCCAAACACATATTCCACGCCTTCGTTTTCTAAACAATGAACAAGTACATCCGTTACCTTCATCATGTCCTCCATATCATGTTAATTTCCTATGATTACCGATGCCTAAAATTATTAACCGTTTTGGGCATCACGTCTAGTATGGTTACCGCTGCCGACAATTTTTCACCTTTCCAGGGACCATACGTTTCCTACCCATATTCTTTCCTAAAACCGATTTAATTTTAATAAGGAAAATAAAAGCATTTTATCACTTTTTCACGGCTTATTTTAATGAACTAAGGAATAATAATAATCATTCTTTATTTAATCCCTGCTTCTAGGAGGATAGAGGAAAAATTATCCTTGGTAATATATAATTTCGCTTACATTTCACAAATTTGCCCTTAATTATTCTATTTTTAATGTTATGATATTTGTAATAGGAATATTGAACTAATTGCCGATGGTTTTGAAAATCTGATATAAAAAGGAAGTATTCGTATGAACATAAAACCTAAAAAACATCCTTTTTTTAAACGAATTGGACGAGCTTTTAAGTTGAATTTTATTAAATTGCTTCGTTCTCCTGGTGGAGCCAAAAAAGTTTCTTTAGGATTTGCGATTGGCTTTGGCCTAGAATTGATTGTCCTTTCTTCTGCTTCCCTTATTTATATCGTATTTGTACCAATGGTTCGGATTGCAAGAGGTTCCTTGCCTGCAGCTATCATCGGAAATGTGATTGGAAAGCTATCCTTTTTACCTGTTCTGCTCCTGCCATTTGCAAAAAAAATCGGTAAACTGATTTATCCCATTGACGGGAAAATCGGTCATAAGCCACCGTTTTCTTTTGAACCATTCATGCATGGCGATTTCCGTGGTGTGGTCGGTCTTCTTCATGGCGGGGTCCATGTGTTAATTGGGATGACGATCTTTGGGATCATCCTCGGGATCATCTCTTACTTCCTCGTTCATTATTTTTATGAAAAAGAAAAGACGAAAAGACTGACGAGAATTCGAGATAAACAAGCCCTTCGTAAAAATAACTTGATCATGATTGATGCGACAAATAATTAAGGTTTAAGGCGCTTAAGAATGATTGTTTCTAACAATTTCCATGGCAGTAAATTTTTTAATCTTATCATATTCTTTACACCTGCCCCGATGGGATATCTAAGGTCAGGTAATTTTGGTTGCGAGGCAATTTGTGCAGCCAATTTCGCGACCTCGATGGGATTGCCATGATGGGGTTTTCCGCCTTCAATTTCATTAAGTAAACTCTCCATATAAGAGGTGTACGGGGACTGAGGATTGACCTCCATTCCGTCCACACTTGCCCAGATGTTGGTTTGATAAGAACCGGGCTCAATTAAGGAAACATCAATCCCAAATGGTTTCAGTTCGAGACGTAAGCTTTCGCTATAGCCCTCAAGAGCATATTTGGATGCAACATAAGCAGATAAGCCTGGGAATCCTAGTCTCCCGCTTATACTGCTGATATTGATTATTCTACCTTGTTTCTTTTCCCGCATTATTGGCAGAACCGCTTGAGTGACAGCAATTACTCCGAATAGGTTTGTTTCGAATTGACTCCGATAATCATCAATTGATAATTCTTCACTAAAACCACCAAGGGCAAACCCTGCATTGTTCACTAACACGTCGACTGTGGTGTAAGCAACGAGAACGCTTCGAAATTGTTGAATCGAATCACTAGAAGTTACATCAAGCGGTTGAACATTGATGAAATCCTCGACTTTGTTTTCTTTAGCTAGAGCTAATAATCTCTCTGCTTTTGAGATATCTCTCATGGTTGCGACCACGGTAAAGCCCTTTAATGCTAATTCAATCACGGTTAACATCCCGAACCCGCTTGAAGACCCTGTAACAATTGCTGTTCTCTGCTTCATGATTTCCTCCTTAACTGCCTTTTCTTCTATTTAATCGTAAAAGGGAGAAGGTTGTATACCCAAAATGGAAAAAGACTGTCCCAAAATACGTGGGACAGTCTCTTTTTGAAATCAACCGTTATTGATTTTGTTGATTTCGGAGGGTTTGTTCAGCATAGGCAACAAGACGTTTCGTCATTTCACCGCCGACTGAACCGTTTGCTCGTGCGGTCGTATCAGCACCAAGTTGAACTCCAAACTCGTTGGCAATCTCTTCTTTCATTTGATCTAAAGCATTGTCAGCTCCAGGAACCAATAGTTTGTTTCTAGCCATGATACATCACTCCCGACGAAAGTTTTTTGTTGAGCAATGAGGAATTGCTCGTATATAATTTAACCGGTTTTGGT
>NZ_JBALOS010000099.1:0-8348 GCF_036962765.1 Neobacillus drentensis | reverse complement strand
AATGGGATGAGAGTAAATCTAATGTCTATACACAAAGGGGAATGATCTATATGAGTAAAAACACTCATGGTAAAGAGCTTCACCGTGGATTAGAAGAAAGGCATATCACCTTGATGTCATTAGGGGCAGCCATCGGGGTAGGTCTATTTCTTGGTTCTGCAACAGCTATAAAAATGGCAGGACCAGGTATTTTAGTTGGGTATGGTGTTGCTGGATTAATTATGTTTTTTATCATGCGTGCCTTGGGAGAAATGGCGATTCAAAAACCGGTAGCAGGTTCTTTTAGCAAATATGCACGTGACTATTTAGGACCCCTTGCTGGATATATAACAGGCTGGAATTATTGGTTTTTATGGGTCGTGACCTGTATGGCTGAGATTACAGCTGTAGGAATTTACATGGAGTATTGGTATCCGGATGTTCCACGCTGGATCTGGGCACTTAGCGCACTAGTCATAATGGCAACAGTTAACTTCCTTGCGGTAAAAGCATATGGTGAATTAGAATTTTGGTTTGCGCTCATTAAAATTGTTACCATAATTGCGATGATTGCCATCGGTATTGGCATGATTTTCTTTGGAATTGGCAATGGAGGTATTGCTACAGGAATTAAGAATTTATGGGAACATGGCGGTATTTTTCCAAATGGGATTAAAGGTGTTTTATTATCATTACAAATGGTTATGTTTGCTTATCTTGGGATTGAAATGATTGGGGTTACAGCAGGAGAGGTTAAAAATCCTGAAAAGTCCCTTGCAAGAGCAATAGATTCTGTTTTCTGGCGAATTCTTATTTTTTACGTAGGTGCGTTATTCGTCATTATGTCTATCTATCCATGGGAGGAAATTGGTACAAAAGGAAGCCCATTTGTACTTACCTTTGAACAAATTGGAATACCAGGAGCCGCTGGTATCATTAACTTTGTCGTACTAACAGCCGCATTGTCATCGTGTAACAGTGGGATTTTTAGTACGGCACGAATGCTATTTAACCTTGCACAACATGATGAGGCGCCAAAGAATTTCGCCAAAGTAACGAAGAGTGGTGTTCCGGGTGTTGCAGTTATAGCTTCAGCAGGTGCCTTATTGATTGGTGTTATTTTAAATTATATTGTTCCTGCAAAAGTTTTTACATGGGTGACGAGCATCGCAACCTTTGGAGCCATCTGGACATGGGGCATCATTCTTTTATCACAAATTCGCTATCGTAAATCCTTAAAACCGACTGAAGCGAGCAGTCTAAAATATAAGATGCCGCTTTTCCCTTTTACTTCGTATCTTTCATTAGCCTTCTTAGCATTTGTGATCGGGCTGATGGCGTATAATCCAGATACAAGGATTGCATTAGTAATTGGACCTTTATTCCTCGTCTTCTTGGTTATAGTTTATTATGCAAAAGGGTTTCATAAAAGAGGTTCAATCGAGGCTAAAGAAGAAGAACGAGTAAGTTAAAAGAATTAGATACAAGAAAAAGCAGTGGGGAGAGTCCCACTGCTTTTTTGATAGGAATTAATTTGCCGTATTACGTTTTACAGCCGAAATGTGTTTTTTTGATGGCCAGAAAGCCCATTTGCCCAGTAAGACTGTAATGGATGGTACAAGTAATGGTCTTACGATGAAGGTGTCTAATATAACACCGATGGCGGTGATGGTTCCGAAATGAACAAGGACTTGAATGGGCAAGGTCGTTAAAATAGCAAATGTTCCGGCCAGGATAAGTCCTGCCGAAGTAATGACCGATCCAGATTCTGCCACCCCTTCTTTAATGGCTTGTAGAAGGGGTAAGTGTCTGCTTTTTTTCCATATGCTCGAAATCATAAAGATATTATAATCTTCCCCTAGTGCAACAATAAACACAAAAGCATAAAGCGGAATAAACCCTTGGATCGCTTCTACCCCGAACAGATAATGAAGAAGAACCCAGCCCAGTCCAAGAGCACTAAAGTATGATAATAGAACAGTTCCAATTAAATAGACTGTTGCTGTAATAGAACGAAGATATACAAGCAGCAGAACAGCAATGATACTAATCACAATGGGAATGATGATATTACTATCCTGACTGGTTGTCTGTTTAGTGTCGTATTGTTCCGCTGTTAAACCGCCAATCCAAACATGATCAGCCACATTAGCTATTCCAGCTTGTTCTAAACTGTTTTCCACATTTTTGCGAAGCTCCGGAATATGACTCATTGCCTTATTAGAATACGGATTGACATTCATTTCTAAATTATAGCTAGTGATATTTTTATTATTTGCTCCTTGTTTACCCTCGGAAACAAGTTCGACGTATGCGAGTTTCTCTAAATTTTCTTTTACAGGACTTGATTTTCCATTCGTTTGAACAATTACTAGAACAGGTGCTAATTCACCTGGATTGAAGTGTTCGGAAATGATATGGAAGCCTTCTCTTGACGGCATATCTTTTGGAAAAGAAGACAATGTATCGTAAGTGTAAACAATTTTGGACGAAAAAAAAGCAAAAATACCTAAAAATAATAAAGGAACAATCATCAGCAGTAGTGGCTTTTTCACAATTAGGTTTCCAAGTCGTGAACCAAACCCCTTTTTATTTTTAAGCGGCTGTAGAGTTTTTCCTTTTCTTTTTGCTCGTTCCTCCTGCATGGCCCTGGTCCGCGGCAAGAACGGATAAAATGAGGCTCTGCCAAAAATACTTAAGAGTGCAGGAATAAGTGTTAGACTGGCTGCCATCATAATTAGGATAGAAAGACTAAATGGAATGGCAAAACGATGAATCGCGCCGTACTTGGATAGTAATAGTACTAACAACGAGAAAACAACTGTTAGCCCACTCATGGCGATTGCACCAGACGCCCCTTTAAGTGAAAGCTTCATTGCAGTAAGCTTATCTTTTTCTTCAAGTAAATTACTTCTAAATCGGGAAATTAGGAATAAACAATAATCGGTGCCCGCACCGAAAAGGAGTACCGTCATAATCGATAGGGCTTGGGAGTCCAGTTCTACCCAGCCCTCCTTTGCAATACTGCCGAGGATGGGACTAATAATACCATAGGCAATCCCAACCCCTAATAATGGGATCAACGCTAATACAGGAGAACGATAGATTAGTAATAATAAGACAAGAACAATGGCAACCGTCCCAAATAGTAAGGAAAGGTCTCCTTGACTAAATAAAGCTGTTGCATCTGTTGAAATCCCGGCTGGTCCGGTAATTCGTAATACTAATTGATCCTTATCACTAATTTTTGCTTTATTTGGATCCTGTGGAAAGATAGTTGTAGCTTTTTCTTTAAATGCTGAGAGGCCATCAGCAATTTTCTCCTTGTCCGTATCTTTTTTAAACGTAACAGGTAAAATTAATGTAGTTCCATCCTCTGAGAGCTGCTGTTTTAGAGCTGGGAGTGGGAGTTGATAAAAAGGGATTACAGAATCCTGGGAGTCTACTGGATTTTGATCTAATTCTTTGGAATATTTTTGTATGAGTGTAAGATCTTCTTCCGTCATTCCAGTTGCTTTATACCAAGTTAATAAAGCAGGGGTACCTGATGTCGACGGGAATTCTTGCTCTGCAACGATTTTTGCTTGTTGAGAAGGTGTGGAAGAGTCTAAATTAGAAGCCATCTCATTCTTTTGGGAGTTTGCTTGTGGAAGAGTTCCATTTAATACTACTGCTAGTAACAGCCAAAAAAATAGAACAATCCATCTGCCTTTCTTTCCGCTAACAGCATTGCCATACCTCTTAACCCATTGTTTCTCCAATTTGGTCACTCCCTTTCTTTTTTCCTTATCAATCGATAAGTTGTTAGCAAAAAAAATTATGCTCTCATTCCATAAATAAAAATTTCAACCATTAATTTGGCTTTTTCCTCCGCGTTTGTTTGTCTCTCCTCTACAGTGAGTCTTGCGGTATTTTCAGGCTCTAGGAAAGATTTAATAAAGTTTAAAATCATATAGGCTAATTGCGTGTTAGTAGAATTCATTCTTGCTGGATTTTTAATTTCTTCCTTTGAAACCCCATCATTAATCATGTTTTCAACAGGAGTTAAAAAGGCTTTAATCCACGATTGATAAAGTTGTTGCTGGTCGTTGGGGTGAAGTTCATGTGAAATATCATGAAACATTTGGGACATATCCATTTCAAAATGAGCCATCATATAAAGTGCAATTTGTGTAAGCCTCTCTTGAAAGGTAGTGAATTGTGATAACAGAGCATTTAGGTCAATTTCAGTTTGGTGAAGAGTTTGCTGCATCACAGCAACATAAAGAGTTTGCTTGTTTTTAAAATGATGATATAGCGCGGGCTGTGTAACCCCACAAATTTTTGCAATTTGTCTTGTGGATACCGCACGATAGCCTTGTTCCATAAATAGGCGCCGCGCAGTCTGAATAATCAATTGGTATGTTTCCGTTTGATTCATTGCTTTAGCTTCCATGTTCATCTTACTCATAAAATATGGTTCCTTTCGTCGTTATTACCTTATCAGCTGATAAGTACACTATAACGAAGTTGGAGGCTGAAGTAAAGCAACAAAACAGAACAATCCGGATTAATGATTGGAATTATTACTATTTCACATACTAACATTGAAACTTAAATGAGGGATTGGTGTTGGAATTGAATAAAATAATGACCTTAATCACAGTAGCATTTTTATCGACTTTTCTTGCAAGTTTTCACGTCAATGCTGAAGCAGTGGCCAGTTTATCAGAACAAAACACGATGTCCGTGCTTTGGTTTCAAAAAGCAGGGGAAGCAAAAGGATTATTTTATCAAGGTTATAACATTGGAAGAATGAGATTGGATGAAATCATGAGTAAAAGTAGGGGAAGGAATGCCTTAAAGCCGGCTGTTGTCCTTGATATCGATGAAACCATATTAGATAACAGCCCGCATCAAGCTTGGTATGTGATCGCAGGTAGAAAGATTCCTTTTAATTGGAATGAATGGTTCAAAAGGGCTGAGGCAAAACCGCTACCGGGAGCAATTGAATTTCTGACGTATGCAAAATCTTTAGGTGTTGAGATTTATTACATTTCCAACCGGTATCATTCACAAAAGGATGCCACTATTAAGAATTTACAGCATGTGGGTGCACCACAAGCAGATGAAGAGCATGTGTTATTAATGCATCCTGGTGAAAAGGGGAAAGAAACACGGCGCCGCCAAGTGGAGAGAACCCATGAAATTGTCTTATTATTTGGTGATAACCTGGGAGATTTCAATGGATTTGATGGATTATCTGTTTCAAAAAGAAATCAAATGGTCGACAAATACAGGGAGGAGTTCGGTAAAAAACTTATTCTCTTTCCAAACCCAATGTATGGAGATTGGGAAAGTGCTATATATAATTATAATAACAAGATAACGGATGACGAAAAAATGAAACTGAGAAGGAAATTCTTAGAAACGTACCGTTAACAAAACAAAGACGCCTGAAGAGGCGTCTTTGTTTAAACCGTTGGAGAATAATAATAATACTAATAATAAAAGTCCCGCTTAACTCCTAACATTTTTAAGGATATTAATTGCATAGACAATGATCCCTAATACCATTAATGTACCACCAGTAGCTATGGCAGGTTCTGCACTTTTCGTCCCGGATACATAAAAAGCGAGTCCAATCATCATAATGGGCAAAGATATATTGTGAACCCAGAAGTGAACCTTTGCGAGTGTTGTTTCTGCTGCACTTGGAAAACCAACATAAATGAGACCAGCAACTGCCATAGTCAGCCAACCTAATAAGTTAATATGTGCATGGACAGGAGAAAAATTTAAATTTTCTGTCATTGACATATACATCCCCAGGCAAACCCCAATGACAAAATACACCACAGAAATTTTAATCAATCTTACTGCCATTTTCCAGCCTCCCTTTTTTACTTAAAAGTTGTGACTACAGTACTAAATATGTTGGGAAATTCTGAAAAAGAACGTTGATTTCATAGGGACAAAATGAGAATTTTAAATAGGAAAAGCTGCCCAGTGAGGCAGCTTTTTGAAAGTGAATTAAAATAGCGCTTTAATACCAACTAAAACAAGTCCGATGAGGAATCCACACACAGCACCATTTATACGGATCCATTGTAAGTCTTTTCCAACATTTGTTTCGACCATTTTAATAAGTGTTTTATTATCTAGTTTTTCTAAATTTTCCTTAACAAGCGTGCCTATTTTCGAATGATTTTTATCAACAAAGTTTGAAATATGGTTCTTAATCCAGGCTTCAATCGAAAGTACTCTTTCTGGATTAGATTTGATTTGCTCTAAGCCATTTTTAATGAGCGGGAGGAGATAATCATCATAAAAGTTTGGCTTGTCAATATAATCATATGCTTTTTGTTGTATCTGATTTAATAACTCAGTAATTTGTTCGTCCAGTTCCCACTTATTAACAAGATGTGTTTTAAAATGATTTAGTTCTTCATAGACCTTTTGGTCATTTTTTAATGATTGCAGTTTATGATCAATATGAATCATTAATGTTTGACGATTTTGATTTAATGGGTCCCGAAAGCTGGCTACCCCTTTTAAAATAAGATTTTGAATGATACTACCTAATTTTTCTTCATTAACCAAGTTACTAAATGATTTTAAAGCAAATTGCATAAAACCATCAGCTTTGATATTTTCCACCGCATCGACAGCCAACCCACCGAGTTTATACTTGGTACTTTCTTTCCTTGCCCATTCATCTATCTCTTTTAGCATATAATCAAGAGCTTTTTCATCATATTCTCTAATCGTAACCTGTTCAATAAGTAGGGGAAGAAAATTCTTACTATCGATTTCGTGGATTCGAGCTTTTAGTTCTTCTTCTAGCAGCGGTGCGAATCTTTTAATATCAAATATTTTTATCAAATATTTAGACATCATGATGAAATTCTTTTGGACTGCTGGTGATGGTAATTCATTGTCGATTATCTCAAATATTTTATCAGTAAAATGAATGGTATCAATCTTTTTACGAATACTTTCTTTTGTCAACCAATCATTTTCTAACATTGAAATTATACCCGCGATAATTCTATGACGGTTTTTGGGAAGCAGTGCTGTATGCGGAATTGGAATACCTAATGGGTGACGGAATAATGCTGTTACGGCAAACCAGTCAGCTAGTCCTCCAACCAATCCAGCTTCAAATCCGCCCTGCAGAATTGTCCTCCAAATAGAATCTTTTAAAGGTATCGTTGCCAGAAAGCCGATTCCCATCACAGCAAGAAAAATCGTTGCTAAATGCTGTGTTTTTTTATTTTGACGATTAACCATCTTTGAAACCCCTCATTTTTGAAAAATATTATTGTCTATTGCTATTATCTCAATTTTAATTAAAAAAAAGCAAAAAAAATTACTTATATATGGATTATTTGCAAAATCTTATGACTTAGGAGGAAAAAACAATAGAAACACCTCTCAATTTCATGAGGTGTTCTCTATTGTAATTCTACTGATGTTTTTGTTTAGAATGGCAAATTAAAAATTATATGAAAATTTTTATTTAAGGTTTGAAACACTTTAATACTTTTTTCGTCTAATCAAATGTTGTAAAATATACAAGGTTTTTAAATTAGTGAATTAGGGAGAGATGGAAATGAAAAAGTTCTTGGTCGTAGTATCAACAATTATGATGGCTTTGGGCCTTACTGCTTGTTCAAGCAATGATGAAGGAAAAACAGACAAGACGGATGCAAAAGAAGAGACAGCAGCGAAAGCGGACGTTAAAAAGGAATTAGTTAGATTCTATATGGATCTTGGAAATAAAATTAACGCAAAAGATGCTGATTTAAATGCATATGTTGCAAAGGCAACTAAAGAAGATGCGAAACCTGAAGAATTACCAACTGCTGAAGATCGAGCTAAAGCAAGTGAATCAGCTGCGGCGGTGGCTGCAGAATTAAATCATTATCAAATTCCTGAATCATTAAAAGATAAAAAAGCCGAACTTGAGGCTGCAATTAAGGATTTTGCAGCGTCTTACCAAGCTAAAGCCGATGAATTAAAAAAAGAAACACCTAATTTTGATGCAGCAACAGCAACCTTCACACAAGGGGAAGAAAAACTTGGAAAAGTATATGAAAGCGAAAAATTACTTCCGCCAAGCGTAGATAAGCAAGTAAACTAATATTGGTTACTATTTATTAGAGGACGAGGTTTCTCTAGAACAAAAAACACACGGTATCGTGTGTTTATTTTTTATATGAAAAATTAAGTGTAAGTCTAATGGTATTCAAGAACCGTCTAGCGATGAGAGTCATGTTCGGACAAGGGAAGGTTCGAACTTATCTGAATGCAGATCCCATTTGTAAACTCGCTAATGCACCATACTGGCATTTGCTGAACTAGACCGAATTACAGCGGGATTCCAG
>NZ_JBALOS010000098.1:6402-15234 GCF_036962765.1 Neobacillus drentensis | reverse complement strand
CCATGGGATTTTCATACATCCTCATATGGCCCGATTCTTTTATTAATGATTGCTTAATATTGGCCTTGCTGACCGAAAATGTTTTTTCTGCTGGGATGATTTGGTCTTGTTCACCTGCAACTAACAGAACAGGCAATGTCGAGGATTCTAATACTCGGTTTCGGTCTGGCCGGTCTTTCATCGCATGGAGGGTATCGATCGCGCCTTGTGCGGAAGTAGAATAGCCTATTTCCATTGCCGTCCCCACATAATTCTCATCTTGGTTTTCCGGAGAAAATAGTTTCGGTACCAAGCCGTCGATTAACGAATAAATCCCAGACTTATTTATTTTTTCAATATTAGCTACTCTGCCTTTTTTCGCGTCCTCCGAATCAGGGAATGCGGTGGAATGAATCAAAGAATAACCATTTAATTGGCTGCTGTACTTTTCGGCAAAGGCCAATGTGATGTAGCCGCCCAATGAGTGACCAAACATTGTTACCTCAGATATACTTAATGCATCCAGCAGTTTTTTCACTTGATCCGCTATATCCTCAATCGAACTGCTGCCCTTTAAAGGCTCTGACTGCCCGTGTCCAGGAAGATCGGGAGCAATCACCCTGTATTCAGTTGATAACGCTGGGATAACAAACTCCCAATAACTAGAACTACCACAAAAGCCATGGAGAAGAACGATTGTTTTCCCTTTCCCACTATCTATATATGCCACCGATGATTCTTGAACCATGAGTTTCTTCATTTCCATACAGGCATCACCCCAGAGTTTGTTCAGCTAATTTGCTCTTCGCTATTATCGTTGCTTAGTAATATTCTTTTATTTGGGATTAGTGTTAAATTTGATTTTTTCAATAAATATTCTAAGTGATCAATTGGCATGGAACCATGACCTTTACTATCTGCAAGTGTAAATTGAACTGTAACCCCATTATAACTTTTGACAGTTAAGGATTCAGCTGAATTGAAAAAACTTTTAACCCCTTGCGATATTTGATATTTTGTACCTTCTTCAATTAACATTACATTGCTCCTTTTAAAATCTTATTCATAAGTAGTATGCCAAGAAAGTTTTTATACATACATAATTTTCCCAGTTGAAGTCAATGAAAATAAAAAGAGAGATTAATTAATCCCTCTTGGACCCTGCATATTACTCTTCCTCGTCCATCATTTCATCAAAAGCTGTTGAAACTTTGTCGAACTCTTCATCACTTTCAATGGCGGAAAAATCACCGTCTTCATCTACCTTCAAGAAAAAGATATCAATATCTTCATCCGTTTCTTGTTTAACATCTTCGGCAAATCCGACAGCCACATAGTCATTTCCTTCAATATTTATTACCCCTAGCACTTCAACTTCTTGTTCTTCATCGTTCTCATCACTGATAGTAAAAATTTCGCCTACTTCAACTTTACTCATCTATACGTTCCCCTTTCATATAAAAAGTATGTTCTTAAGACAGTATCCCAAAAAAGAATGGGTTTAATTCGAAAACATATAATTCGAAAACATGTATTTCCACTATATATTCGACAAAAATCTTATATAATTAGTACATAATGCTTTCTAAGGAGAATCCCAATGAATCAAAAAGAGTTAGAAGAAAAGATTATCGAAAATTATCGTGGCGAAGAGAATATGATGATTCTTGTATTTGCTCAATGGTGCGTGAATCATGATCTAGATCCGGAAGAGCTTTATTTGCGAGCCTATCCGAATCAGGGATCTAACCCTGCATTACGAGAGGCAATTGAGCTAACTGTACCTAAAGAAGAAGCTGGAGAAATCGGTGACCAAACGCTGCTTGGTGTGTTATCGTTGTTCGGCAATGATGATCTTGCTTTTGTTGTTACAGAAGAAATCAACACACTGAAAAAATAAGTTTTGTGCCATTTTTGAGTAGTTTTGTGCCAATTTTGGCTGGTTTTGTGCGGATTTTTAAAGTTTTGTGCTATTTCTCATGAGTTTTGTGCCGATTTCAAGGTGTTCTGTGCAATTAGACATTTTTTACCAACAAATAGGGCTGATATAGTAAAAAAGCAGACATAATCCCAAGCTTATGTCTGCTCTTTAGCATATTAATAATGATACTCTCTATTAACGGGTGAAGGCTTAAGTAAGAAATCCTTTAATGCTTCTTTATTAGCTTCCAAATTTATTTCAAGGACTGCGCCAGAATGCGGATACGTTTTATTTACATAGCTATTTTGGACCGGAATCCGTAAACTATCGATGTTCTTAATCGGATAAAAAACCAGTTTAGATAAAACTGATAAAATCTCTCCTTTATCCATGTCTGAATCCACATGATTTAAACTTTCCTCTACAAAATCCGGCAGAGCTGCTAACGACTCAATATGACTAAATTTATTTTTCAATTGTTCCTTTACCTTGACGATCACTTCCTGTTGTCGTTTTACTCGGCCAAAATCACTTTCGGCATCATGTCGAAAGCGGACATATTTTAACAATTCTCTTCCTTTCAGCGCATTCTCTCCAGGTTTTACGTTCATCTTGAAATCATCAATCATCTTCTGACTCACATTGACGGTGATTCCTTCCGGTGCAATAAGGTCAATAAAGTTAGCAAATCCTTCAAAATCAATAGAAATGGAGTGATCCACTTTCATTCCGAAATTTTGATAGATCGTCTTCTTCAATAATTCATTACCACCGATAAAGTATGCCTTATTGAGTTTGTCGTAACCTTTAGAATAGCCAGGAATTTTGACATAACTGTCTCTCATCAAACTAATTAACTTGATATTACCTTCTTTAGGAACATATTGGGCTATTATGATGGCATCAGAGAAAGATTGAGGTTCCCCCCTTGAATCACTCCCTATTAAAAGAAAATTCATCATACCTTTTTTATCTTTATGATTAGTACTGTCTTCATTTTGGGATGGTGAAGAGGGTTGAACTTGATTTTGTCCACTTAAATTTCCAGCTGAACAGCCTCCTAAAAAAATAGAAAGTAAAATGATCATGAATATTCTCAAGCTTTTCACCAACTTTCACTAATATTCGATTCAAAATAAAAGTTGCTACCCTGTTAATTTCTCATCTTTTGCTTTTGTTTATTCTTCCTTGGCATTATCTTTCCTTCCATAAACCTTATAATCACAGGATGATTTGCATAAAATTCCCTTTTCTACACATAATAAGAAAAAAATTATTTTGAGGGTGTATCATGAAACCAAATGCAGATCTTCCTTACAAGGAAGCAAACCCACAAAACGATAACGAAGAAGGCTGGCTCCAACGTTTATCAAAGTCAAATGACTTTGTTCATGAGCACACTTCCATTAAAGAGGAGAATCCTTTTTGGCTTTCGTACTATCGGACACTGATTTCATCTGACATCCTTCACCAGGATGTTTTGCCCTTTTTGAATGAGCAGCTATCATTAGAGGAATTAAAAAGTGTTATACCTGTACAAGAAATTCTTTGTACAAATGATCCTAAGGTAATCATTGAAAACCTAATGCGGGGATTCTTGGCACTTCAAAGGCATGAACAAGATGAAGAATGTTTATTAATAAATATTGCTAACAGTAAATTCCGTGATGTTAGTATAGCAATGATGGAATCGTCGACAGTTGGACCACAAGTTGGTTTTATTGAAGAATTAGACACCAATATTAATCTTATTCGAAAACGATTACCTGTCCCTGAATTGCTTATAATCGAAATGAAAGTCGGCGAACTTTCAAAAACCAATGTTGCCGTTATCTATATGGATGGGATTGCGGATCCGGAAAATGTAAACACGGTTGTTCAAAGAATAAACGATGTTCAATATGATCATATCCAGGACAGTGCTTATCTTTCTTCAATGATTGAGGACAATACGAATTCCTTGTTCCCACAATCGATATCAACTGAGCGAGTCGATCGTGTGGCAGCAGGGCTAACAGAAGGAAAAATAATCATTGCAGTGGATGGTTCACCAAATCTAGTCCTTGTTCCAGTTACCTTAATTGAATCGTTTATTGCGATGGAAGATTATAGTTATTCCTGGATTATTGGAAATTTCTTTCGACTCATACGCTTTTTTACTTTGTACATTTCTGGGCTAGCTACTCCCTTGTATGTAGCGATCATGACGTATCATTATGAATTGATTCCTGCCCCATTGCTCGAAACTCTAGTTGGTTCAAGGGCAACTGTTCCCTTTCCTCCTTTTTTAGAGGCTTTAATGTTAGAAATCATGATTGAAATGGTTAAAGAGGCAGGTATTCGTTTACCATTTAAAATCGGGCAATCTCTTGGGGTTGTGGGTGGGATTGTTATCGGACAGGCAGTCGTTGAAGCGGGGTTAACTAGTAATGTATTGCTTATTTTAGTAGGGCTCGGTACCCTAGCTTCCTATACGTCGCCGGTTTATAAATTTAGCAACACTGTTCGGTTTATTAAGTTTCCAGTAATTATTCTTTCCCAATGGTTTGGATTGTTTGGGGTGTTTTTAGGATGGCAATTTACACAAATCCATTTATTACGGTTAACTTCTCTCGGGCGTCCTTATTTAAGCTTATACCCAATGCGATCAACATCCTTTCAAGATCTTTGGTTTAGACTTCCTTTTTCCAAACAGCAAGAAAATCCGACCACTCTTAGACCGCAAAAGAAAAGAAAAGCAACTGGGAATCGAGAAAACCCAGAGCCAGTGAACGATTTTTATGAATAAATCGTAGAGGGGTATTCCAGTGCAAGTGAATAAAAGGCATCAAGTTTCTCCCTATTTAGTTTTCTTTATTATTTATAATTCACAAGTTGGGGTTGGCATATTAGGATTCCAAAGAACTATTGCTGCGAAAGCAGGATATGATGCTTGGATTGGTGTACTCTTGGCAGGGTGTTTAGTTCAACTATTCATATGGATGATGTTTAAACTGCTCGATAAAGCCGATGGAGATATCGTTGATGTCCATTCAAAAGTTTTTGGGAATATTCTTGGTAATTTTTTTAGTTTTATCATTATGATTTATTATTGGCTGGCCAGTGTCTCGGTCTTGCTTGGATATATTGAGATTATTCAAGTATGGATGTTCCCTACTTTACCTTCATGGATTCTAAGTTCATTAATACTTGTATCACTTTATTATTGTGTATCTGGAGGATTTCGGGTTGTTGTTGGTGTTTCTTTTTTGTCATTTATTTTTCCGCAAATCATCCTAATCGTCCTTTATATTTTTCCATTGAAAGCTGCTCATTTTTCCAATTTACTGCCAATCATGAATCATTCTTTTTTGGATATGCTGGATGCAGTCAAAAGTTCTATGTATACGTTAGCAGGAACAGAAACGTTACTCATGTTCTATCCATTTATAAGAGATCCTAAATCATCAAAAAAGTTCGCTCATTTAGCTGTATTGTTTACTACCTTACTATATACGCTTTCTGCGATTGTATCATTTACGTATTATAGTGAAAGACAGTTAAATGAAATCATTTGGCCAGAATTAACTTTAATAAAAATTATCCGGCTATCTTATTTAGAACGCTTTGAATACCTATATATTTCTATGTATTTAATTATCGTTTCAGCATTGATCGCTTTACTATTATGGTGTACTACCAGAGGTCTAAAGAGAATTTTTAAAAAGAAACAAAAGAACTTTTTAATCATTTTAAGCCTACTTAGTGTCGTTATATCTCAAATAATAACCGAACAATGGAAAGAAACACTGGATAAATACGTAACCCAAATGAATTTATGGATCTTTTATGGCTACATCCCAATCCTCCTAATAATTTTCACAATACTAAGAAGGAGAAAACAAAATGGCTAATCGAGCCTTAATAGGAATATGGGTTACTATTTTCTTATTATCCGGTTGTTCTTTGATACCCACCAATATCGTCAATCAAATCAATATGGCGCAGGGGGTAGGATATGATTGGGCCGGAAAGAATATGATAAAAGGATCCATTACCTATCCAATTTATAAGAAGGATCAGCCCTCTACCACTGATGTCAAAATATCCTTAGGTGAAACGAGTAAAGAAATTCGGAGCAAAATTAATAATGAGTCACGGTATCCACTAGTCAGCGGTCAATTACGGGTTGCACTTTTTGGGAAATCACTAGCAAAAAAAGGGATTACTGATGTAGTTGACACCCTAAACCGTGACCCAGCCATTGGCAGTATTATTCAAATGGCTGTCGTCGATGGGGATGCCAGTGAACTACTTAAAATGGAGAAATTCAAAACAGAAAATGTTTCGTTGTTTGTACAAGAAATGCTGGATCAATCCATGAAATCAGATAATCTTCCTGAATCAAATTTACAAACATATTCATTTCAATTTAACCAAAATGGACAGGATCCCTACTTGCCATTAATCAAACAGATAGAAGATAATATTAAAATTATTGGCCTTGCGATATTAAAAGATGATCGATATGTCTTTCCTATTTTTATGGAGGATGCATTCACATTTAAATGTTTAGTTGATAAATATATACAAGGCTTACAGCGTTTCACTTTAGAAAATGGTGAAAGGGTCGTTCTAGATAATCTTCATTCAAAAGCACACTATCAAGTAAAAATAAAAAAAGGCCGACCGGAATTTACGATTAATCTTAAGTTGAAAACAAGGCTTCAGGAATTCACATCTCCCAAGAAAAAAAGGGTAGCATTGGATAAAAAACATATCCAAAAAGATATTGCCGGGCAATTAGAAGAAAACTCAGTAAAACTCATCAAAAAGTTTCAAAAACATGGCGTGGACCCTTTAGGTCTAGGTGCAAAATATAGAGAACAAGATCGCGATTTTAATGAAAAAAAATGGAAGAGATTCTATCCAACAGCAAAAGTTCATGTACATGTAAAGGTGAATATCAAACAAACTGGGACTGTAGATTAATTCTTTAAAATGAAAAGGATATTTTCGAGGAACATGGGCAAAATAATATCAGGGCTTGTAGCTCAAGTGGTAGAGCAACCTGTAGTCCTTCATGTTGACTGCAGAGTGTCTTGTGGGTTCAAATCCCTCCAAGCCCTTTTCTATGTTAACCAATCAAAAAAGGTAAGCCAGTTAAAAACACTGACTAACCTTTTTTTATTTATGTTGCAAGGGCTATTTTAAACATAACCAGTACGGTACAATTTGTTATTTTAACGCAATAGATTCCTTACTATTAAAATGTGGCAGCCACTCTCCGTGTGCCTCTATTAAGTCATCACATAGCGAGACAATGTCATCTATTGATAGTTCAGCAGCTGTATGTGGATCAAGTAAGGCTGCTTGATAAATATACTCCTTTTTGCGTGTCATTGCTGCCTCAATCGTGAGTAATTGAGTGTTAATATTCGTTCGATTCAGTGCGTCAAGCTGCTCTGGGAGATCCCCGACAAAGGTAGGCGTAATACCACTTCGATCGGCAATACATGGCACCTCTACACAAGCTTTCTCTGGAAGATTGCTGATGAGCCTTCCTGTGTTCAATACATTTCCGCCGAATTTAAAGGGGGTATTGGTCTCCATCGCTTCTATAATCCGTGATCCATATTCTTTGGAACGCACATGTACCAAGGATTTGTTATTGACCAGGTTCTCCCTCATCGTTTCCCAGTCCTTGATTTGCTTCTCACATCGGCAGGGATATTCATCAAGGGGAATATTATACTTTTCAATAAGTTCTGGGTGTCTTGATTTAATAAAATAAGGATGATATTCGGCATTATGTTCTGATGATTCTGTGACGTAATAGCCAAACTTATCCATTAGCTCAAATCTAACCATGTCCTTATGTTTCGTTTTTTGCAATTCTCTTGCTCTTCTTTTAATTTCGGGATAAAGATCTTCACCATTTCTCTTTACTTCAAATAACCATGCCATGTGGTTAATACCGGCAATCTTCTCCTGAATACCTTCGGGATCCATACTAAGTGCTTTAAATAAATGTTTCGAACACACTTGTACACTGTGGCAAAAGCCAACAGTATGATTGGTGTAAAACGATTCATTACACCAGTTAAAACCGCCATAGGATTTGTATAGTTTAAGAAAAGCGCATCAGGGCAAACTTCTTCCATATCACGGGCAAAATCAAGCATTACCGGGATGGTTCTGAGATTCCGAAAAATCCCGCCAATGCCAATCGTATCGGCAATTGTTTGTCGTAACCCATATTTTTTAGGGATTTCAAAATCAATAACAGTACTCGGTTTATACCCGCCTACTTGAATAGCATTAATCACATTTTGCGTCACTCAATGCTTCCTTCCTATATTTCGATAGGCTTTTATTTTAATGTTTTTATTTAAACTTTCTTTTAAATTAATGAGCATTCTCTCCGAATCTCTTAAGCGTTGTTCATCGATATCAAATAATGCAAATTCAAAGCCTTCAAGTGCGGGGACAAGCATGCAGTCACCAAGAACATTTTTTGCAAAGACTGTGCTCCCTGCTCCTAAAAACGTAATTTTCGACATGATTAAATCCTCCTAAACTTAAGAGAAGCAGTCTTAGAGTGAACCGATCAGAACTGCCTCAAGAAATATTATTAATCTTTTTCTATTAACATCTTATTTCTTAATATTTTCATTATGCGGATAATTGACAGCGTCTGCCCTTTTTCAAGTGTTAAAGAGATTTTACTGTTCGAAATTCCTTTGTTCTTTTCTAATAAGAGTACCCAATGGCATAATTAAAGGGACTGGCAAAAATTGAACTGCACCTCTATTGTTAGATGCCACTAACTACGAATAATCTTAAAATTAAAACAAGGCTTCAGGAAATTACTTCTCCAAAGAAAAAAAGGGTAGCCATTGATAAAAAAATATCCAAAAAGAAATTGCCGAGCAATTAGAAGAAAATTCATC
>NZ_JBALOS010000098.1:2519-6348 GCF_036962765.1 Neobacillus drentensis | reverse complement strand
GGTCTAGGTGCAAAATATAAAGAACATTATCGAGGTTTTAATGAAAAACAATGGAATACATTCTCCCCTTCAGCAAAAGTTCATGTAAATGTAAAGGTAGATATCAAACAAACTGGGATTGTCGAATAAAGTGACAAAAAAAAGACCCATCAGCATGGCTGATAGGCCTTTTTTTGGATTACTTTTTGGCTCTATTAAAAGATGATCCCTCTTTTTACCGTCTCTACCTTCACGTGTATTTTAAAAGGTATTTCCGGATAGACCTTCTCCCAATTTAACCTCTTCCATTCTTTATTATGGTCAGCAATTAAATATCGAGCAATTCCAAAGGCATCACAATTAGCGGTTTTAAGCGTTGAAACTACTTCATTTGCTTGTCCTTCAATTCTTCGAGCAATTTTTTTATTGAGCTCCGCCTCCTCTTTTTGTCCTAATAATGACCCTTTTGGATACTCATTTATTTCGATAAACAGTTTCATGTTTAAGACTGCTTCTGGCTTACCCTTTACCATTTTTATTTTCATTTTTCTTTTTGTTTTTATTACGGAAAAGGATACAAAGTTTTTCACATCATGATCTTTATTACTTTCTAGATTTTCCGTTAACTTAATGTCCTTTTTCTTATCACCCTTAGCCATTAATAATATGATTGGTTTGTTTCCTTTTAATGTTTTACCAGTATAGCTTCTCTTATGGAACAGAGCAATTCCAGTAACCTTTATCTTTTCTTTATCCAATTGTTCAAGGTAAGGAAGTGTAAAATCTTCCCCTTCGTCAAACATACTAGTGCGAATGGTTTGCTGATTTTGTACAGGGACAATCATATGTTCTTCTGCGCTTCTTATGAGTTCAATCAGTGCCTCACTAATCAAATTTTCCTTTAGCTTTTTCACCTTGATTATATCTGAAGCCTGTCCTTTTACAACTGCTACTTTTGCTGCAAGCGAACTTCTAGGATCACGAAAAAAGACATCAAAATAAGGATAAAGGTCCTTTTTAGCTGTTTTTTCACTAATCAAGATAACTCGTAATTTATTTGGTGAATAAACGCCTGGTATTTGTTTATCCACTTCTAATCTTGCTTCCCTTAATGTATGCCCCTTTTCTTCAACTATGTAGTTAACAGACTCACTTTGTCCGCCAGCCATGAGTTTGCTGGTTCGAATCGCGGAAGTCGTTTTTATTTTGTTGTCCATTGTTAAATCATAGCCAATACTTAAAACAAGGGCGCTATCTTTTAAAAGATTTTCATCCCAACAACCCGTTAGAGAAAGCAGTATAATCAATACGAAAATTCTTTTTACTTTTTTCACAACCTTTCCCCCTCCTTCTTGCCATTCCGATGAAATAAGAAGGACACAATGATTGCTAAAAGCGGTATTCCTGCTAAAAAAATATAACTTAATATTGCAATCATTTTAAACTGAACAAAAACCAATTCTCTCGATATCGGTAAAGCTAGAACAAGAATATAAACAAGAAATGAGAGAACTATAGTTGATATGGTTCGATTTTTTAAGTGAAATAGTGTACAGATCCCGATATTTGATAGATATAAGTATGAAATATAACTGGTCATGATCATGACGATCCATAATGCAACAATAATTAAATCTAGTCTCTCAATGACCCCAAAAATTGTTATCGATTTAAATAAATAAAGGATCGGTTGTGGAATCAATGTCATTTCTTTTGGACTAAAAAACAAAATGCAGGTTAGAATCACAAATAGATAAATGATTGTAATGAAAATAATTGACAATATCGAGTACTTCAGTTTACTTTTCAATTTCCCAGTTACAAACGGCAAAATAACTAATAAGCTGTCAAACCCTAAAAATGCGGGAATGCTACTATTGCTGCCTTTTAATATATTGACAAAGGCTATTTCATTAACAGGAAATAAATATTTCCAATGAAAATGAGGGATTGCTCCTAGATTCATTAACAAGAGAAAAACAATTATCCAAAAGCATAGCTGATAAAAGCGTGTGATTATTCTTAGATTTTCTTTTCCTAAGTAAATTCCAAGCATAACCATCAACAATAAAATCACCCAAGGTGGTGTAGCGGTTAATATCCAGTTTGTAATAATAATCATGTACATCTGATTAATATTGAAGCAGATAAGGAAAAAATAGATAAGGTACCCGACTATGATCAATCTTCCACACCATTTTCCGAATACAACCAGGCAAATATCATAAATCGTTCGCTTAGGAAATCGACTGTGCAGATAAACATAAGTCAAAACAAGTAATCCAGCGACAAGACCTGTTATCAAGATAGAAACCCAGGAAGCTTGGCGTGCATCTTTGTAAACCATATTCGGAAATGTTAATATACCGTCACCAATAGTGTTCATTAAAATGAAAAAGAACATCTGAAAAGAAGAAATACTCTCTTTCTTAGTCTCCATCCTCCGTCCACCCCTTTTTCCCAGTGGATTGTTCTTGGTCAATTGGTTTAGCTGTACTTGGTCGAGTCTTCATTTTCCAAAAAGGAATTCTTATCAAGCTATCTTTTAGATCCTGCACTCGTAGTGGACCCAATGGTGCAAAGTAAGGAGCACCAAAAGACTCTAACTTAACTAAGTGAATCATTAAAAACATGAACCCAACCACGATACCTACTAAACCAAGTAGGGAAGCAGCAACAATCATCGGAAAACTTAATAATCGAATCGAAGTACTCATCTCATAAATGGGAACAGTAAAAGAAGAGATGGCCGTTATGGCGATTACAATGATCATGGTATTAGAAACAAGATTTGCTTCCACAATTGCTGTCCCTATTACTAACCCGCCCACAATTGCCACAGTTTGAGCCATTGAAGTAGGAAGTCGAATCGCAGCCTCCCTTAGTAATTCTAGTGTAAGTTGCATAATCAAAGCCTCAATCACAGGTGGGTACGGGACATATTCCAAGCTCCCTTTAATATTAGTCACCAATTCATATGGCAGAACTTCAAAGTGAAAGGAAACAATTGCAATATAAATCGATGGTAAACTAACACTGATGAAAAATCCTATAAGACGAATTGCACGTAAAAACGACCCTAAAATAAACCGAGAATTATAATCATCGGGTGATTGAAAGAATGAAAAAAATGTCACTGGCATGATGGAAGCAGTTGCACTCCCCTCAACCAGAACTGCTATTCTACCATCCATCAAGTTTGCTACGACACGATCTGGTCTTTCAGTTTCTAAAATTTGTGGAAAAGGTGAATAGGAGCTATCTTCAATGAATTCCTCCAATTTTCCTGGTGTAAGATTATTCTCCAGTTTTATGGATGAAATCCGGTATTTTACTTTTTCGATTACTTCAGGATTTGCGATATTTTCAATATAAAGAACCGAGACGTTAGTGGTAATTTGTCCATCCCCAATACTTAGCATTTCACTTTTAAATTTTGTAGTCCTGCTTCGATTTCGAAGTAGGTTCAAATTTTTATTTAAACTCTCAACAAACCCATCATGGGAACCACCTACTATTTTTTCAGAATCAGGTTCCAAAATGGCACGTGATTCAAATAAACTGCTTTCCAGCAAATATGCTATTTTAGAATCTCCTTCAAAAATAGCGACCTTCCCATCCAATAGACCAGAAAAAATCGTCTGAAAGTTATCAGTCGGTTTTATATCTGCTATAGGCAAATCAAGAATGGAATCATTGTATTCTAACTTGTAAATTTCATTTACTACTCTGCCATTAACAATATCCTTGTTCGTGATCGAATCAATAAAAGCAATACCTATCCATCGATCCTTTATCTCAAAAACTCTTGTCTGAAAATCATGCATATTAGAAAAAGTCTTACTTACAG
>NZ_JBALOS010000098.1:0-2510 GCF_036962765.1 Neobacillus drentensis | reverse complement strand
TTTCAATATTCAATCGTAAATTTGAATAGATGGATCCTTTACTTTTACTTAAATTATCCTCAGACATCATAATCCTCCAAATACATGGTAGTTATAGGTTTCTTCAATTAGACTGTGCCTATACGTTGGAAAGGACAATAAAAAAAGAGTATTAAATCCTTATCGATTTAACACTCTTTTTGAAATTATTTAATTTCTAATTATATCAATCCTAACATTCTCACCATCTGGGTAATAATCAGTGGCACTAAAATGGCGATGACAGTTGGAATAAGGAAGGCAAGAAATGTCCATTTCTTACTTTTCGTTTCTTTATAAATATTAAGCAAAGTCGTGCCACACGGATAATGAAGCAGCGAAAATAACATCATGTTCAATGCTGTGAGCCACGTCCAACCGTGATCAAGAAAGATTTTCTTCAAATCTACCATGCTATCAACTTCAGTTAAAGATCCTGTTGATAAATAACCCATCAATAGGATTGGAAGAACAATTTCGTTTGCAGGTAACCCTAAAATAAATGCCATCATGATGTAACCGTCAAGGCCAAGCATTTTTCCAAATGGGTCCAAAAACTCGACGGCATACATGAGAATACTTGTGTCACCAATGTAAATATTTGCGAACACCCAAGTTAAAATCGCTGCTGGAGCGGCAACTTTAACGGCGCGAACTAACACAGACCAAGACTTTGTTAAAGACGACCGAATCACGGTATCGAATATCTTCGGTTTACGGTAAGGCGGTAGTTCTAATGTGTAATGAGTTGGTACTCCTTTAAGGGCCGTTTTCGACAGAACCCAAGAAACAAAAAAGGTAACCACTATACCAAATAAAACAATACCGACAACGACCCCTGTGGTAACAAGTGATGCTGCCCCACCTGTAAAATTGGCAGCCATGAATAACGATGCTAAAACAATTAAAGTTCCCCATCGTCCATTACATGGAACAAAGTTGTTTGTAAGGATGGCCAGCATCCGCTCTCTTGGTGATTCAATAATCCTTGTTGAAATAACCGCTGCCGCATTACAGCCAAATCCCATCGCCATTGTTAATGATTGCTTCCCATGGGCACCCACCCTTTTAAAGAGCCGATCCATGTTAAAGGCTACCCTTGGAAGATAACCATAATTTTCCAATAATGCAAATGTTGGAAAAAAGATCGCCATCGGCGGGAGCATAACACTAATCACCCATGTTGTTCCTCGGTATAAACCGAGAACAAGGACTCCGTGCAACCAATCGGGTGCATGCAGGAAGGTAAAAAATGATGTAATATACCCCTCTAAGAATCCAAAAAACTCAGCTATCATGGAGGATGGGATATTTGCTCCAGCGATTGTTAAATAAAATAGAACTCCTAACATAATAATCATGATGGGAAAACCAAAAATTGGTGAAGTAAAAACCGCATCCAGTTTTTCGGTTCGAGTATCCCTTTTTGATTGTGTATAGGTAATTCCTTCATGACATAATTTATGACTGCGATCGTAAAGGTTTTGAACAATGTCATCTCTCAGCTTTGGTGTCGACAGCTCCTGAGCTTCAGCATAAAGCTTGTGAATACTCATTCTCTAAACCCCCTCCTGCAACCAATCGGTTACTAATTTCATTCAGTAATGTTTCGTCTCCATCTAGCAATCTCAAAGAAACCCAACGAGAGGATAATTGATCTCCAATAAATTCACGTACTTTAGGTTCAATTATTTTAATCTTAGCTTCGATCTCCGCAGGATAGGACACCTGAACCGGTTTGCATTCAATCACCCCTGTCACAATGCGATCAATGGTATCTAAGAGCATAGGAAATCCCTTTTTGTTCCTGGCAGAAATCTTGATGACAGGAACCCCCAACCGATTGGTCAACAATCGCTCATTAATCTGAATTCCTTGTTCTTCCGCAACATCAATTAAATTGATGCAAATGACAACATTTTTTGTCATCTCTAATACCTGCAACGCTAGATTAAAATTCCGCTCTAATGAGGTCGCATCTAGTACCACAACCGTCACATCTGGTTTTTCAAAAACGATATAATTTCGCGCAACTTCTTCATCCGTTGAATTCGAGAAAAGTGAATAGGTGCCAGGAAGGTCAATAAGATTAAACGTTTTATCTTTATGCTGAACAGTCCCTTGTGCAAGTGAAACGGTTTTTCCTGCCCAATTCCCTGTATGTTGTCTGAGGCCGGTTAAGGCATTGAACAAGGTACTTTTCCCCGTATTCGGATTTCCAGCTAAGGCAATTCGATATTCATTACCCATTAGATACCAGCTCCCCTTCTATTTTTGAACTTTCCTCTCTTCTGAGGGCAATCGTTGTTTGACTGACACGAAAGGCAATTGGATCTCCCAACGGACTTTTGCGAATAACCTCTACGAGTGCTCCATTCACAAATCCTAAATCCAATAATCTTCTTCTCATGACACCCTCTAGATTTATAGCAGTTATTTTAATCAAATTTCCTTTTTGGCCATTCACCAGTTTAATAATATTAGGTTTATCC
>NZ_JBALOS010000097.1:42633-44946 GCF_036962765.1 Neobacillus drentensis | reverse complement strand
GCTTTATAGGCTCTTGAAAGGACGATAAAAAGCTTTAATGAAGTGGCTGTTGTTGAATTATTTTCCATAAAAAACTCATCCTTTTTGTTTAATAAGTACAGCTTATAATGGTAGAGAACTGCTCATTTAATTATCTTGATTTCAAGATTATTATAAGGAATTTTTGACTAAAAGTCAATTAACCTTAGACAGGATTCGCCATAAGTTAGCAAAAAACTCTGGGTAAAAGGAAATTTTATGAAATTAATCATAAATATTTCTTATTTCCAGCATTCGGTAGTAAGATATGGGTAGAAAATATACTATTTATATAAAGAAGGGATTATTATGAGCAAGCAAGCAGTTTTACCGCAGCGTGCACCAAATGCCTCTGAAGCAACCATGTTTAAAATTTTATTTATTATTGGATTGTGCCATTTATTAAATGATGCCATTCAGGCTGTCGTCCCCGCCATGTTTCCTATTTTGGAAAAATCAATGGGACTTAGTTTCACGCAACTGGGAATCATTGCTTTTTCCTTAAATATGGTGTCTTCAGTTATGCAGCCTATTGTCGGATTTGTAACAGACAAAAAACCGATGCCTTTCGCACTGCCGATTGGATTGACCTTCACGTTAGTCGGAATTCTTGGCTTAGGGTTTGCATCAAGCTTTGGATGGATCGTAGTGTCCGTTCTCTTTATCGGTCTTGGGTCAGCAGTATTTCATCCAGAAGGATCAAGGGTTGCCTATATGGCTGCTGGAAATAGGCGCGGGCTTGCACAGTCAATATATCAGGTCGGCGGTAATACGGGGCAGGCATTAGCTCCACTAATTACTGCGTTAATATTAGTTCCACTAGGCCAAATCGGGGCGTCCTGGTTTACAGTGGTTGCCGCACTAGCTGTAATCTTATTAATTTATATCGCAAATTGGTATAATCAAAGGTTAGTAGTTTCTCCAAATTTAAAATTGAAAAAGAAATCTCCTGCAGGTAATAATAAAGGGTTAACGAAAGAAGTCAAAAATACATTAATATTGATTCTGTTATTAATTTTTGCAAGGACTTGGTATACTTCGGGGATTACTAATTTTTATACTTTTTATGCCATTAAAGAATATAGCCTTGCGATTAAACAATCTCAACTTTTCCTCTTTGCGTTTTTAGTTTCTGGTGCAATCGGGACTTTTTTTGGTGGTCCCCTTTCCGATCGTTTTGGAAAGAAAACAATCATTTCGTTTTCAATGTTAGCGACGGTTCCTTTTTCCATTTTAATTCCATATTCATCGCCAACACTTGCATTTATTTTCCTTATTATCACTGGATTCATTTTAATGACTAGTTTCTCCGTTACGGTTGTATATGCACAGGAATTAGTCCCAGGAAAAATAGGGACGATGTCTGGGTTAACAGTGGGGCTTGCATTTGGAATGGGAGCAATTGGTTCTGTCGGCCTTGGCTATATTGCTGACTGGATTGGATTACAGTCCATGATAAGATGGCTTGGAGTATTGCCATTACTAGGTTTAATTGCATTCCTTCTTCCGTCCGATAAAAAGATTTGGGAATGGAATAAACAGTAATGTAAAAGGATGGGCATAGGGACCCATCCTTTTATATTTCCTGAATTTTTTGGAATAATTCTGCCTTTTCCTCGTCGGTAAGCATTCTTTCTGCCATTGGAAATAAAACATTTTCCTCTTTGGAGAAATGCTCTATTAAGATGAAGTAAGCATTTTGAATTAGCTGTGCCGCTTGTTTCTTTTCTTCTATGGACCCAAGACCACTTTCTACCTTCGTAAGAAATTCACCAATATTTGCTTTTGCTTGATCATGCTCATATTCCATTACAGCAATTGGTCCTGAAGTTGTTCCGATATAAACACCCATCATCGGAAAAAGAATACCTTCTTCTCTTTCTGAATGGGGGTCTAATGCAGTCTTAAATTCATTTACTATTGTAGTTAATGTTGCATAGTTTGTTTCGATGTCTATTTCTTGATCAATTTTTTGAGTTAAATCATAAATTTCCTCTAATTGCTTTAATAACGGAGGATGTTCACTTTTTAATTGCATAAGCCCTTTACATAGTTCAGCTTGGGGCATGCCTCCAAGTGCGCTCATACAGCCACTCATCATCAATCACCTCAATCGCGTTTATAGTTTCAAGTATAAAAGCAACTATTAGGTAATGTAGTGACTTTGCTCACATTTCCGCTAAATTGTGAACCACCTTAAGAATTTTTGTCGGTTTTATGAAAACTTGAAAATTATTTAAAAAATTTTAACATTTATCACACAAATAAAGCTTAAATGTTTCATATAATAGAGAT
>NZ_JBALOS010000097.1:22093-42568 GCF_036962765.1 Neobacillus drentensis | reverse complement strand
AAAAGGCACTAATCCCCATTGGTGTCAATGACCTGCTGGCCTTTCAAGAATCCAAATCATCCTATCCGAACTCACCTGCGACTCACTGGCTGATTGCCGTAGAAGGGGTACAACTCCCACAAACAAAAATATATTATCATTGGAAAGTAAGTATCTACCCTGCTGATTGTGATGGCGACTTCAATTGGAAAATGCCATATTATTGTTCTCCGAATATGGAATTCATTGATCAAGCAAATGCAATTGCATCTTCGCTTGTTACGGCCAGTAAAAACGATAACCTTTCCTCTGCAGCCCTTCTAGAGAAAATAAGCTAACCCCTAACATATTACCTTCTGCTTTACCTTCTTTTTACCCTCATATGTGAAAAAACCCACATATAGTAAAAATGAAAATTTTACATAATGATATAAACAGCCTGTTGATTGAAGCGAAAGAAGCTAGCTTTCTTCGGGCGGTTCGGGAGCCTCCGGCGCTTCACGTCTGCGGAGTCTCCCGACTTTTCCCGCTGGTGTCTCGCTGTATCCGCGTACAATCAACATAATGGAAAAAAATTTAATAATGCGCTTTACCTTAGAGTGCATAATAAAAGTGCAGTTTGCAATGCAAACTGCACTTTTCAATTTACGCTAAGCGGAAGACGATTCCATGACCGCCCTTTGGATATTCCCACTTAATATTCTGGTATGGACAGCCAATCCGACAGCTGCCGCACTCATGGCATCCTTCATAGCCTACCTGCATGCGGGTTCCTTCCCACTTATAAACCTCTGCTGGGCAAAATACTGTACAAATTTTATCGGGACATTTTGTCATGCAAACGTCATGATCCAACACAGTTAAATGAGATTTTGTATCACATTTAAAACGGAGCAGGTATTGTTTTTCCTCGATATTCTTCGTTGACATTATTTCACCGCCTTCCAGGCTCGATAAATATCTTGTAACACTCGTATGGTTCCACGTTCGGAGGTCACACTCTTCATAATTTGTTTTTGTTTTTCCCGTTTCGGTGTCCCGTCAACGGTAAAGAACTTGCTCATGGCCTTATTCATCATCGGAACATATTCATTAAAGTATTGTGGATATTTCTCGAATGTATGGGCAGCATCCTTATATTTTTCTAAATCTTTCATTATGAAACTATTATTAAGTGCATCACGATAACTATTTAGACTTGATTCACTGAAGTCACCACGGCTATGGGCCAAAACTACGGCCTCGCCAGCCATCTTTCCTGATGACATCGCCATGTTCGAGCCTTCGCGATGAATCGCATTAACTAGCTGTGCTGCATCCCCGACGACAATTACTCCATTACCAGCCACTTTCGGGACAGAACGGTAGCCTCCTTCAGGAATGAGATGAGCTAGATATTCGGCGGATTCTCCCCCAGCAACAATTGGCTTGACCATTGGGTGTGTTTTTAGGTAGTCTAGAAGCTCATACGGCTTTATTTTCGCTTTAATCATGCTCGATAGTGTTGTACCAACCCCAATATTTAAGCTTTCTTTATTTGTGTAAACAAAAGCCGTTCCGAGGTTCCCTTTTGTTGAATCCCCAAAGATTTCAATCGTACATCCCTGATTATCTTCCAAATTAAAACGATCATTTATTTTTTCCTTTGGTAAATTAATAACTTCCATCACTGTTAAGGCTACTTCATCAGGACGAAATTCTTTATGGAAGCCCAATTGTTTTGAAAGGAGAGAGTTTACCCCGTCGGCCAGTACTACCACATCTGCATATACCTCGCCATTTGGACGATCTGTCCGCACTCCAACGACCTTGCCGTTTTCAACAATGCATTCCGTAACAACCGTTTCATTGATAAGGAGAGCACCAGCGTCCACTGCCTTTTTAGCAAACCATTGGTCAAACTGGGCGCGTAAGACTGTAAAATTATTATATGGCTCTACCCCCCATTCAAGACCTTTATAACCAAATTGAATTACGGATTCTTTATCCATCATCCAAAAACGCTGTTCAATAACCGGACGCTCAAGAGGTGCTTCCTTCCAAAATTCAGGAACTAATTCTTCCATTTGCTTACGGTACAATACCCCGCCCATTACGTTTTTGGCGCCCGGGTATTCTCCTCTTTCAAGAAGCAGAACATTTAGTCCATTCCTTGCACATGTAAGGGCACATGAAGTACCAGCAGGGCCTGCGCCTACAACAATCACATCAAATTTTTCAGACATAGCTTAATTCACCGCCTTTTTCTGATCTCAGCTTTTTAAACTGTTCGATTAATTTTGGGATGATTTCGAGTGCATCTCCAACGATTCCATATGTGGCTACATCAAAAATGGGTGCATTTGGGTCTTTGTTAACAGCGATAATTAAATCAGAATTTTTCATTCCAACAACATGCTGAATAGCTCCGGATAAGGCTACTGCAAAATAAATTTTTGGAGTAACGGTTTCACCTGTTTGACCAATTTGAAGATGGTGTGGCAGCCAGCCAGCCTCAACCACATCACGGGTACCACCAACTGTCGCTCCGATTGTATCTGCAAATTCATAAAGGATCTGGAAGTTTTGCACATCCCCCATGCCTTTTCCACCACAGACGATGACATGTGCATCAGCTAAATTGGCTTTTTTTGTTACGTCATTCACAATTTGTAGTACTTTGGTACGCATATCTTCTTCTTGAAGTACTATTTTTTCTTCAATAATCTTTCCTGTTCTACCCAACACTGGTTCAAGTGCCTTCATTACCTTCGGTCTTACAGTTGCCATTTGAGGACGATGTTTTTTACAAAGGATGGTTGCCATAATATTTCCGCCAAAGGCAGGTCTGCTTGCTTCTAGCAATCTATTATTAATATCCACGTCTAGCATGGTTGTATCTGCCGTTAAACCAGTATTTAAATCGGTTGCTACTGCACTGGCTAAGTCCTTACCATTTGGTGTTGCTCCATATAGGATAATTTCTGGTTTATATTTTTCAGCGAGGAGCATAACGCCCTTCATATATGATTCTGTTCGATAATTCTTTAAGACAGGATGATTGACCATATAGACGATATCCGCACCATACGAAATGACTTTATTCGCTAGTGGTTTTATTTCATGCCCCTGTAAAAATCCAGCTAACGGAACTTGTAATTTATCCGCTAACTTCCTTCCGGCCCCAAGTAATTCTAGAGAAACGCCTTCAATCTTACCATCGTTTTGTTCGATGAATACCCAGACTCCCCGATAATCGTCTAGATTCATATTAAATTCCCCCCGTGACAAAAGATTGATCATTATTATTTAGATGACTGGAATGTTAATAAGTCCTTCTTCTCCATCAATAGTTCCATAAGCTGCTTAACCTGTTCATCAGTAGTACCTTCTAGTCTTTTACCACCTTCTGGGCGTGGTGGTGTAAACATTTTCCCAACAATTGTTGGTGAGCCTTTTAATCCGAGCTGCGACCGTTCTACATTTTCAAAGTCACTTACTGCCCAGATAATAGGTTCGTATTTTGCAGCTTTAATCATGTTTGGCATTGGTGAATAATCTATCTCATTAATTTCTTTTTCAACTGTTAATAAGCAAGGAAGTTCGGATTGAATTAATTCATAGCCGTTGGATAATTTTCGTTTAATTAGAACGGTCTTTTCTTTCTGATTAATTTCCAAAACTTCAATCACATTTGTTATTGGCGGAATATCCATTCTTCGTGCAATTCCAGGTCCAACTTGTCCTGTATCACCATCTATTGCGTGCTTCCCACAAATAATCATATCTACTGGGTGTTCTTTATTAATTTTTTCTAATGCTTTTGAAAGGGCATAACTAGTTGCTAATGTATCCGCTCCTGCAAAGGCACGGTCAGAAATTAAATAACCTTTATCTGCACCTATTTCTACGCACTTCTTAATAACAGCAGTCGCTTGCGGCGGTCCCATTGATAAAACTGAAATGGTACCTCCAGTATTTCCCTTGATTTTCACCGCCTCCTGAACTGCATGTGCATCGTAAGGGTTCAAGATGGCAGGTGCACTTCGTCGGTCGAGTGTGTTTGTTTTAGGATTAATTTTAATAATTTTTGTATCGGGTACTTGTTTGACACATACGACAATATGCATGTAGGACTTTCCCTCCTCCATATGATCTAAGATTATTGAAAGCGTTCGCTCTCTTATGGTTTAAAAATGCTTTTATTAACGATATATGAATCGCAACAGAAGCATAGTACCAAACAATGATAGTTTTCTAATTTTCTTACTGGATTTTTCTTAAACTAGCGATGGTTTAAAAGATTTCAAACAAAGCTTTATGCAGCTTCTTATGAGGTGGTATAAAAGTAAATTTTTTGAAGTTATAACAAGTTGTAGTAAGATATGAAGTTAATCGTGATGTAAATATTTGATAAATAGTACTAATATAACTATATGAAATATTTAGATATAAACAATGATAAAAATCACAGCTAATGTCTAATTTTGTTGATATTTGATTGGATTATTTTGATAAAGTAGGAGATGTGTGATGACTGAGGTTATTTATGGCAGTGTACTTTCAGCATTATCTACAGGGGCAGGAGCACTAATTATTCTATTTATTCATCATTCTATTACACATCGCTGGAAGGATGTTTTATTAGCTTTAAGTGCTGGTATTATGATGGCTGCTTCTACGATAGGTTTGGTTCCTGAGGCCTTAAAAACAGGAGGTTTTGGTTCACTTTTTATAGGAGTCTGTTTAGGTGTTTTAGCGCTAACTCTTTTGGAAAAAAACATTCCCCATATTGACCTAGAACATCATAAAAAGGGAATTCAATTTGATGAAAAGGCATTGTTAATTATTTCTGCAATTACCCTTCATAATATCCCTGAGGGATTGTCCGTTGGCGTTAGCTACGCATCGCAACAAGGGGATACTGGAAATTTAATCGCCTTAGCAATTGGATTTCAAAATGCACCGGAAGGCCTCCTTGTCGCATTATTCTTAATTAATCAACGGATCAGTAAGTTGAAGGCCTTCATTATCGCGACCTTAACAGGGGCGATTGAAATCGTAACTTCATTATTAGGGTATTTTTTGACCTCGTTTGTTCAAGGTCTTGTACCATATGGGCTATCCTTTGCAGCCGGCGCGATGTTATTTATCATTTATAAGGAATTAATACCTGAAAGCCACGGTGACGGAAATGAGCGGGTTTCCACCTATGCCTTTATCTTGGGGTTGCTGGTAATGGTATACATAATTGATGTTTTTTCATAATATGACATTTAACGGAGTATATTGCACAACAATCTTTTCGATTGGCTATTGGTTAAACCAATACCTTTGGCCATATCATAGTCATTTGTTTAAATGCAAATTTGATTTCATCAGTTGGCCTAGAGGATGCTTCCATGGCCTTTTGATATTCATTTATTAATTCATCCAGCTCTTGGCTATACTTTATCGTAACTTCACTTGTAAATCCAAGTGAATATGCACTATTTATCATTCGTTCCCGTTTAACCTTAATCTCTTCAATCATTTCAATATGGTCAATCTGATGCTCGGACACTGTTATCCCCCTACCTATTACTCTATTACAGTAAACCATTAAAAATTTGACTACTTGATGAATTATGACAAGAATTTTGGTAAAAGTAAACAGATTCGCAAAAGTAGACAAAACATCCTAATTCTTTCGTTTTTCGACAAATTTTTCAATTTATTTCTGGTTTTTGCGACAAAATACCCCTTCTTCCAAATCCTACTTTCTANNTTTCATAAATTAATTAAATAGGTAATAAAAAAACTGGCATGCAGATAACTACAGCCAGTTTTTCCTCTATTATTGATGAATCTCTAATTTTTCATAAATCGGTACCCATCCTTCGGTTGTAACAAAAATCCTAACGGCGACCACTTTTCGATCTTCTTCCAATGTAAAATAGTGCCGTGTATTCTCAGGTACAGAGATTAAGTCTCCAGGATTTAGATGTACTTCAAAAAACTCACCATCATTGTCTTGGATCACAAATACACCATGACCACTGACAATAAAACGAACTTCATCATCTGTATGATGATGTTCATTTTTAAAGTTTGTTAGTAAGACATCCAAATTCGGAGTATGTTCTGACAAGGAAATGACATCCTGTGCTTTGTAACCCCGTCTAGCAGAGATGTCAGCAATTTCTTCAGCAAACGTACCTAGAATTTGCTCTTTTTCTTCTTCGCTTAAAAGATACTTTTCTACAAGATCACTAGGGAGTTTGCTAATATCCCAATTTTCATAAATCACTTCCTGTGATTCCAGGAAACTTGCTACCTCTTCTTGTACATGAATTTGCTCTTCTTTATTTTGAAATGTAATATATGCCATTACGAATCGTCCTTTCTATATTTTTAATTAAATGGCTCTGTTAAACTACTTTAAATAATTGATATGGCTTGTGTTCTAATAACCTTAATTGATAACGAAATAAAAATTCTGATGCTTCGAGGATTTTTTTAGCTTCAAAGGCTGTTCTACCCCACACCGTGATTCCGTGGTTACGAATTAAGACAGCACCAGTATCTCCTGAAATATGTTCAGAAAATTCAGTTGCAAGAGTTGGAATATGCGCATAATTTCGAATAATCGGTATTTTTAAGACAGCGTCCTCTTCCCACATATCAAATGCCTTGATTAGTTCTTGTCCCTTGAATGTCACCTCACCATGATCACCATAAACTTCTGAAATCACATTATTATCAATGGTATGTACATGGAGACTGCAGCCAGCCTGTGTTTTTCGATAAATTTCAACATGGAGAAGTGTCTCTGCTGAAGGTATTAAATGTGTTTCTTCAACCGGGTGACCAAATTCATCAACAAGTAAAAAATCTTCATCTGTACGTTTACGCTTATCCTTTCCACTAGCAGTTACCAAGAATTGAAGGGGATGATCACTTACTTTAATCGCCAGATTCCCGCTCGTGCCCATAAACCAGTCTCGGTCAGCAAGTTCATCCTTTACATCTGCTAATTCTTTCCATCTGTCCTTTAGCATTTTAGTCCTCCCACCTCAATTCTATTTTTAATTTCTTCGATACATTCGAAGAACGAACTAAACCCTCGGTGATTAATTCCCCATTCCAAGCATTTTTCTAGAAGCAAATCTCTTGCTAACACCAAGTCAGCATGTTTCGCTGCCTCAAGATCAGTAACTGAGTCTCCAATGACAATTTTGAAGTTGTCGGAACCCTGAGTTAATTTCCGAATAATGCTAGGCTTACAGCAGCCACAATCATTGTCACATAATGAATCACATCGGTTCGGCCAGAGAATTTTTATGCGCTCGCTTGAAAAGTCTGATTCGTTGCAATAAATACCATCAAATGGCCCAAATTTCTCTAATATTGGATAAACAAAAAAGTCAATTCCACCGCTAACAATATAGATTGGTATACCTTCAGTTCGCGTAAATTCTACAAATTCTTGAAATCCCGGACGAATTTTTGCATGTTCAATCGCAAATGCAGTTAATTCTTCCTTCCTATTACTAGGTAATAAGGAGAATAACTTTCCTACTCCCTCATTAATCGAAATCTGGCGGGCTAAAATTTGATCTTTAATGAGTTCCCATCCGTGAGGAGCAAATTCCTTCATCATTTTAATGATATTATCACTTTCCGTTACCGTTCCATCAAAATCACAAAAAATTACAGGTTTTGTCATGCTGTAACCTCGGCATTCCCCCATAGCTGTAAAGCAACTTTAAGCTCAGGATTGTTTTTTGCACCTTCTGCCAATAACTTGCCTTGAAGATTGGTTTCTATTGCTTGTCGGAATGCAAGTCCACCGCCACGGGCACCATCTGGATGACCATGTACTCCACCGCCTGCATTAATAACAGAATCGATACCAAAATCACGTATTAATAAAGGAACTAAGCCAGGATGAATTCCTGCTGATGGAACTGGGAAAGATCTTTTAAAGCTATCAGCAACTGTTAATTCATTGGCAATGGAGAGTGCTGTTGTTTTTTCCAATGCCACGGTCCCATATGGGGATGGGAATAATGATAAATCTGCACCCGCATAACGGAGAAGTTTTCCAAGCAATAATGAATGGGAAAAACCATACACAGGAGAAGAAGTAAATGCACCACTAACTGCTGGATGAGCCATAAGAGGCAAAGCAATCTCCTTATCCTCTCTTAATTCCTGCAATACATCTAACCCATAAGAAAAAACATTAAATAATAGGAGGTCTGCACCTAGTTCAGCAGCCTTTCTTGCTTTTTCCTTCAACTGTGATGTTCTCCCTGTTAGGTTAACTGCATATAAAGTGCGATGTCCTGTTTCCTCATAGACTTCTTGCAATCCTTTTTTTCCTTCAACAATTCTTTTTTCAAATGGTGTTAATTCATTTTCAAATAGGATTTCATCATCCTTCACCAAATCAACACTACCGAGTGCTTGATGTTTTAACTGCTTGACTAAAAACGTAAGGTCCTTTCCAAGCACACCTTTAAAGATACTCATTAATAGTGGTCGATTATAGACATTTAATTTCTCTCGAATACCCTGAATCCCGAATCTTGGGCCTGGGAACTGACTCTTTAATCCCTCATCAAATTGCAAATCGAGTAATTTAATTTTTCCATCCAAAGAAAGCTTTCCGAAAACGGTGGTCAAGATGGCAGGAAGGTCATTAGAGAAATTAATCGTAGGATAGGCGATTTGGATTCGTGAAAGGTCCTCTTTTTCTGAAGGAATCGCTGCGACCGAAACGACTCTTCCCTTATGCTTACGTAATTGGCTTTGCTCTAATTCAGGCAAATTTGTCCATGAACCGACCGTTAATCCAAGAGCAATTTCTTCAGCCTTCTTGGTTGGGCTCTTTTCATTATGAAGTAGATAGGTAGCGACAATTTCAGTCATTTTAGATACACGTCCTTTTAATCAAACATAAAAAACCTCTTCACCAAAGAAGAGGTTAGCTGCAAACTAACATCTTCTCATCTTTCAGCCTAGTTGCTGCAAGAATTAGCACCGTGCTTAAAATTGGGTTTAAGTCGGTTGCCGGGCTTCATTGGGCTTTTCCCTCCGCCTGCTCTTGATAAGAAAACGATTCGTATTTTATTAAATTCATAATCCTGTTCAACTTTAATTTGCATTATCGCAAGAAATAAATAAAATGTCAATCCATTTAACTGGCTAATCAGAATTTTTAACAAAATTCTGAACGCATAAGTGCAACTACTCCTCTGTCTTCTCCCTAAGTGGCTCGCCAGTCGGAGAGTTTTCTTTAAATATTTCCAAACGACTAATTCTTTCTACGGCTTCGGCTAACCGTTGTTCTGATGAAAGTAACCCTACCCGAACATACCCCTCACCAAATTCACCAAATCCAATTCCAGGGGCAACCATTATATGGGCCTGTTCAAGGAGAATATTAGCAAATTCCGCAGAGGAAAACCCTTCAGGAACCTTTAGCCACGCGAAAAAAGATCCCTTTGGTGCGCTGACATTCCAGCCTAAAGATCGAAGCCCATCAATCAGAATATTCCTTCTTCGTTCATAAAGTATGTTTAGTTCTTTTACACAATCCTGAGGGCCTGTTAAGGCCTCTCTAGCTGCTTCTTGAACGGCCCCAAATAAACTAACATACAAATGGTCCTGTAAAAGTTCAATAGCGGAAATGACGCTCTCATTCCCAATCGCAAAACCCACACGCCAGCCTGCCATGTTATAGGTTTTAGACAAGGTATAAATTTCAATTCCAACGTCCTTTGCCCCTGGAACTTGTAAAAAGCTCAATGGTTTTTCTTCGTCAAAACCAACGGCCCCATAGGCAAAATCGTGGACAATACAAATGTCATTATCATTCGCAAGTTTTACAGTTTCTTCAAAAAATTCACTTGTCGCTACAGCGCCAGTTGGATTATTAGGATAATTAAGAAACATTAGCTTTGCTTTAGCTAAGACATTCTCATCTAATTCGTTATAATCAGGCAAAAAGTTTTTCTGCTCTCTAAGCGGCATCGTAACCATTTCTGCTTTAGCAAGTGCAACTCCAGACCAATAATCCGGATAGCCTGGATCGGGCACAAGGACGGTATCTCCAGGATTTAATAAGCACTGTGGAATTTCAACTAGTCCTGCTTTCCCGCCAAACAAAATAGCCACTTCTTTATTTGGATCAATAGTAACTCCATATTCTCTTAAATAAAAATCTGCCACAGCCTGTTTTAAATAACTGTACCCCTGAAAAGGAGAATATTTGTGGTTGATAGGATTTTCTGCTGCTTGCTGAAGTTTGGCAACGATATGAGCGGGCGTTGGCTGATCTGGATTGCCCTGCCCTAAATTTATCACATCATAACCTTGTGAAATATATTCCCCGACTTTTTTAACAAGGGAAGCAAAAAACTGCTTCGGGAGACTGTTTAATAATTGTGATGGTGGAAATTGCTTCATGGTTCTCACCTGCTTTAATGATTTATATAATGTTTTTTCATTGTGAAATTCTAGTCACAAATGATATAACTTTTATAACAGCTTGTAAAGAAAAAATTCCGAAAGTTCAAATGAGGTGAAAATTTGTGAAATTGAAAATATCATGTTTACAAATGGATATCGCCTTTGGTGATCCAAATAAAAACTATCAATTAGCCGAAAGACTCATTGAAAAATCCCTAGATAATCGACCAAATGTTATTGTACTTCCAGAGCTGTGGACGACGGGGTATGACTTAACCCGACTTAATGAAATTGCAGACGATTATGCCCTTCAAACCATTGAATTTCTACAAAAAGCGGCCAAAAAATACCAAGTACATTTCGTCGGTGGATCGGTAGCTAACCGTGAAAAAAACGGTGTAAAAAACACCCTGCTTATCATCAATAAGGAAGGAAAACTCGTCCACAAGTATAGTAAGCTTCACCTGTTTAAGCTTATGGATGAGCATCTTTATTTAGAAGCAGGATCCCAAAAAGGACTTTTTGAAATTGAAAATAATAAATTTGCCGGGTCGATCTGTTATGACATCCGTTTTCCTGAGTGGATACGTGCACATTCAGCTGAAGGTGCTGAAGCATTGTTTGTGGTAGCGGAGTGGCCTGCTCCACGATTGTCGCATTGGAGAGCACTTTTAATTGCACGAGCAATTGAAAATCAATGTTACGTAATCGCCTGTAATCGTTCTGGTCAAGACCCAAATAATCATTTCGCTGGGCACTCGATGATTATTGATCCTTGGGGAGAGGTTATAGCAGAAGCGGGTAATAACCAAGAAATCTTGACAGCAGAAATTGAGATGGATTTAGTCAAGGAGATTCGCAGCCAGATTCCTATTTTTACAGATCGAAAACCAGAATACTATAAGTAATTTTAAAAAAATTAATTTTCAAAAAATATTGACATTATTATTTTGTTACTGATATGATTTTTACCAGTTAAATAGATTTTCTCTTATCACGAGCTGGCTGAGGGATTTGGCCCTTTGAAGCCCAGCAACCGACCAGAAACCCATTGAATGGGGCGCTTTTTTGCGCAGGGGATCCCCCTTTAAAGGCACGGTGCTAATTCCAACAGAAGGATTATCTTTCTGAGAGATAAGAGGTGCGACAGACAATATTGTCTTTCAGCCTCTTTCAAATGAGAAAGAGGCTTTTTTAGTGCATTCGCGCGCAATTAAGCCTCCAAAAAACTAGGAGGAACCATAATGAGTCTACTAAAACAAAAAACATACCAGCCTTTAACAAACGAGAGTGCTGTTGAACTTGCACTTGAATTAAATATTTTTCCCGGGCAAGCTAAGCTAGCCTGCAAGGAAATTGGCGACGGAAATCTCAATCTTGTTTTTCATATTGTGGATGAGTGGGAAGGAAAAGGTATTATTATCAAACAAGCTCTCCCTTATGCAAAAGTAGTAGGTGAAAGCTGGCCATTAACACTGAAAAGGGCAAAGATTGAAGCAGATGCCTTAAAAATATTCGGACAAATTGCTCCAGACTATGTACCTGAAGTTTATTTCACCGATGATGTGCTTGCCGTAACGGTGATGGAGGACCTTTCCCATCTTTTAATCGCAAGGACTGGATTTAACAACGGGGAAACCTATCCATTGATTTCCAAGCATCTTGGTGAATATCTTGCCAAGACATTATTTTACACTTCAGATTACGGATTAGCCCCAGGTGTAAAAAAAGAATATGTCCAACAGTTTATCAATCCCGAGCTTTGCAAAATTACGGAAGATTTAATCTTCACCGATCCTTTTTATGATGCAGATACAAATGAATTTGAAGATGGTCTCCGTCCTATAGTCGAAGCGCTTTGGCAGGATAATGAACTAAAATTTCATGTCAATGTTTTGAAGAAAAGCTTTTTAACAGAGGCTGAAGCCCTCCTTCATGGTGATCTCCATACAGGAAGTGTGTTTGCAGGTCTTTCCGAAACTAAAGTAATCGACCCTGAATTTGCTTTCTACGGGCCTGCAGGCTTCGATATTGGTCAAGTATTTGGGAATCTTCTCTTCCAAGTCATTGTGAACAATGAAAAGCGCAATCTTTTTATCAATCATATTGAAACGGTTTGGAACGGATTTGAAGAGCAATATACACTCCTCTGGAAAACAGAAAATAAAGAGGCAGCTTCCATAACTTCTACATTTTTAAATTATCATTTAAGAAAACTATTTGAAGACTCCCTTGGCTTTGCTGGATGTGAATTAATCAGAAGAACCATTGGACTGGCACATGTTACTGATTTAGATGGGATTGAGGATGAGCAATCCAGAATAGCAGCAAAACAGAAAACGATTGAACTTGGAAAAATCCTAATTAAACAACGAAAAGAAATCAATAACCTTACAGCCTTTATTGAAACAATAAAAGAATTACATTGATAAGAGAAAAGCAATCCACTTTTGGATTGCTTTTCTAGTCAATTTTTGCCCACATTTCTTCTGGATTTAGTTCATAAATACCATTTTCGCGAAACATGTAGTGATTAATGATAAATTCTCTGCGAATGGTTGCATAATCGTCATGGTATTGTTTGATAAACTCATTAATCTGTTTTTCTTCGTACTTTTCACCAATTTTTAAGCCGCGTAACATGTGTTCGAATACAATTAATTTCTTCTTCCGTTGTGCTGGAATATTTTTTAGTTTCCCATTTTTCGTAAAGAAATTTTCGATTATTTTTTGTCTCTCGAGACTGGACTCGACCATTTCATCCAACTCCTCACTCTTTTTTTCTAACAACTCTGTAAACACCTTTGCCTGCTGGTTGATCAGCGATTCATTTAGGTAAAAGTAGATGGTGTTCTTGACTCTTCTGTCATACACTACATGGATTTCCCGTAATTTTTTTAAATGATGAGTGATGGTTGGGGCAGACAAGCCGAGCTTCCCAGCAATCGCCTGTCCATGGAGTGGACCTTTTGCCAATATAGCGACAATCCTAATTCTTGTTGGGTCCCCCATTGTTTTATAAAAAGCAACCACTTTATCTAACTGGATCAATGTACAACCTCTCCCTCACATTATTCGATATTCATCTAATTAGATATATATCAAATTAGTCAAACTATGTCAATAACTAGCAAAAAAACACTTCCCCAAAAGGAAGTGTTTTACTTTTTTTATTTACAACAATGGATTTTCATCTTTTGCTTTAAGACGCTGCCATCTTTTCTCCACTTCAGCTTCAAACTCGTCTAACATCGGCTTATTCTCTTCTTTTAGAAGGTGTTTTGTTTTACCCATGTATTTTAACCAATCCGAAAGCGGAATGCGTTTGTTCTTCTCCTCTGGATTGTATGTTATGGTAGTAACACCCTGCTCCACTTCATAAAGCGGGAAGAAGCAAGAATTAACTGCAGCTTCAATAATGGTGGTGCCGAAACGGTCATCTGATTTCCAGTTAAGCGGACATGTAATGAGAAGTTTCCCATATACTGTTCCGACATTTTGTGCATACCACTGTGCCTTAGCACCCTTTTTAACTAAGTCCTGCGGGAAGGCTTCAGACCCTGTAAACACATATGGAATATTAGTTGATGCCATAATTTGTGCTGTATCTTTATGATGGAAAGCCTTACCGCGCTGTGTTTTTCCCACACCGGAAGTACTTGTCATGTGACCAATTGGAGTGGAATAAGACATTTGTGAACCAGTATTCATGTAACCTTCATTATCGTATTCAAGCATAATTAACTTATGACCACGAAGCGCTGTTCCGATAGCTGATCCCATTCCAATGTCCATTCCGCCATCACCCGTAATCATTACAAATGTAGCATCATCTGATACCTGAATTTCGCCACGGCGTTTTAATTCCATGAATGCTTCAACAGTTCCAGAAAGTGTCGCGGCACCGTTTTGGAATAAATTGTGCATCATCGTTTGCTTATGGGATGTGCTTGGATAGGATGTTGTCGTTACATACGCACAGCCTGTTTGGAATAGAGTAACAATGTCTCCCTCAATTCCTTTAAAGAACAACTCAAGCCCAGCAAAAATTCCGCAGCCAGGACAAGCCCCGTGACCTGATGCAATTCGCTTTGGTTTACCAGTTAATGCCCGCAGCGGTGGGATTTTTACCTTTAATTTATTGGTTTCTTCATCCATTTTCACATCAATTAGTCCGCTTTTATAGTCATCACCATGCTGTGGCAAAATGACAGGTTTAAGAATTTTCTCAGGATTTCCTGGGATGTGACCATAGTAATCAAATGGCTTTTCAGCGAAGCCTTTTTCCATTGTATCTAGTGCCATATCAAAGAAAGCCTGTGCATCACTTGCATAGAAATCCTTACCGCCTAAACCAAATACGCGGCTCATGACGATTGTCTTGTTGTCTTTGTCGTCTTGTAGTGCAGATTTAACCTCATGAGTGAGGTTAGGTCCATTGGCTCCATAGGAATCCGCACGTTCCCCAACTAATAGTGATTTCACATTCTTAAGGGCTTTGCGAATTTCCTTTGCAGGGAATGGCCGAATAATATTCGGGCTGATAATCCCAGCCTTGATACCTTTCGCACGAAGTTGATCGACAACATCTTTAGCAGATTCTGCAGCAGAGTTTAATAGGAATAATGCAACTTCTGCATCTTCCATTTTATATAAATCTAGGACAGGATATTCTCTTCCAGAAAGCTTCGCATATTCTTCCGCTACCTCTTTATATACCTCACCAGCATTGTACATTGCCTCTGACTGCTGGAAGTGATTGTTGAGGAAATCATCCCCGCTCATATGTGCGCCAATCGTAACTGGTTTCCTCAAATCCCTAACAAAGTTGTAATCTGTTGGACATTCACCAACAAATTGCTGGACAACTCTGCGATCTTTGAAAAATTCAACGCGACGCTTTTGATGAGATGTAAAGAATCCATCATAGGCAACAATTACTGGTAAACGAACCTTAGAATGTTCTGCAATTTTTAACGCCATAATATTCATGTCATAAACAGCCTGTGGTGTCTTTGCTGTTAATATTACCCAACCTGTATTTAACGCATAATAAAGATCAGAGTGATCTCCGCGAATATCAAGTGGACCACTGACAGCACGAGTTACAAGATTCATAACCATAGGAAAACGAGTTCCTGATTGTACAGGCATTTGTTCAAGCATATACAAGAATCCATTTGCACTCGTTGCATTGATAACACGTGCTCCTGTAGCAGCGGCACCATAGCAAATTCCTGCCGAACCATGCTCTCCATCTGCAGGGATTAGCTTAATATCATGTTCCCCACGTGTTTTCATTTGATCTAAAAACTGAGCAACCTCAGTTGAAGGTGTGATTGGGAAGTATCCCATAATATGATAATTTATTTGTGCTGCAGCCATTGCAGCCATTTCATTTCCTGATTCAAACGTAGAAATTTGTTCTGCTACACCTTTAGTTGTTAATTTATCTTCTAATATAGCCATTATTGGATTCCTCCTGCAATATAAGGAAAGTTTTGCTTTACGCGGTTGTCATCTGCATACCCAAGCATTTCGCGAAGATCACCAAGCGCGTCGGTCGGACATGCTTCCACGCATTTTAGGCAGCCCTTACAATATTGGTAATCAATACCTTGAAGGAACATTTGCTTTCTGCCACGCTTATCTTCTCCCTCTTCCCAAACGAAGCAGAAGTCTGGACAAACGTTGTCACAAGCAGCACAATGAATACATTTTTCTTGTTGGAACTCCGGAAGGAATCCTTGACGTGAACCGCTTAAATCTTTAAAAATACTATTTGCTTGCGAAACCATAACTCCACCGATTTCCTGTGTTATGTAGCCAAGCTGTGGTTGTGGGCGTGTGAAGGATTTCCCTTCAGCCCCTGTTGGTACTTCATATGTTTTAAATTGAACCTCATTATACCCACGGTCAAAGGTACGGATATTTGGCTCAACAAGATGCGGGTATTTTTTGGTAAACGTTTTTCTTATTACATCTCTCATTGATTCTGGATCTAAAAAATCACAAATTCGATATAACGCCCCAAGCATCGCAGTATTTACTTTGGTTTTTTCCTCGACAGCAATGGTTAAGGCATCAATTATCGCAAGTGTACCGTATTCTAATTGCAAATCTGTTTTAACTTCATCAAATTCCCTGGCTGTATTTACCAGGACAATCCCATCAGCATTCAAACCGCTGACAACATTAACAGTCCTATATAAAGCTTCATGGAAAACACCAACAATATGTGGTTGTTCAATAGGACTATGATCTCTAATTTCAACTTCTGGTTCACAAAAACGGATAAAGCTTTTTACGGGAGACCCCTTTTTTTCAGAACCATAAGATGAAAAATTAGATCCTTTCAAGCCAAGACTTAAAACGCCAGCTTCCGCCAACATTTTTCCAGCTAGGTTAGCTCCGAGGCCTCCAATTGACTCTAGACGGATTTCAAAAAATCCCAGTTCGTTTTTTTTCGGTAAAATAGACATAATGCCCCTCCCCAATTTAGAAAAGCGGAAGCGCCCCTAGGCGCTGCAGCCAGACATTTCGTAAAAATAATATACGAAATAGACATATAATTTTAACTTCCCCACAACTATTGTAAGACTAATATTTTTATTAATCTGTGATAAAAGTCAAACACAATAAAAAAAATTTTATAACACATAAAATTTATTATAAATAAATGCTACTATATATGATTTTCCAGATGGTTAGTAATTATATAACAGCACCAAAATTGTCATATAACAGAATCCCATAAAAAAGGTCTGCACCTATTTATGGTACAGACCTCTTAAAATATTTATAAATCATCAATGACAATATACGAAGCTTTTACGGGTCCGTGAACCCCAACGACAAGATTTAATTCAATATCTGCCGAGTTACTAGGCCCAGTAATAAAGTTGATGCATGATGCAACATGACCAGTTTTCTTGTGAATTTCCCGCATTTTTTGAGCAGCTTGAGTAATACGCGGTACTAAAGTACTTTTCGGAATAAGAGCAATATATGTTGCAGGTAAAAAGCTGACTGTTCTTCCTTTATTCTCATCGCTAAACAAAACAACTGTTCCGGATTCTGCAAGTGTTATTTCACTAATGGTTATCCCGACATTTGCCTTTTCAGCTTTTGCGATGTTTTGTTCCCCGCTGCTGTGATTCCATTCGTGAACCTCAATCTTCTGATCAGGCCATTCATTCTTAAAGAGTGTATCCAACCCCCACTCTGAAAATCGGTCATCCTTCCATGTTACAATAGGACCGCCGCCATAATCAGTAACTACCTCATGTAGCGTCGATGATAAATCTTTACTGTTTGTTACGTAGAGGTTTGTATGAATTTTCTTACATTGTTCTGTTAATACCTCTAACAAATCGTCTCGTGTAGCATCCTTCAACACCTCATATTGGGGCTGGAATCTCCAGGTCGGTCTTTCAACCGGAGAGGAAATGCGCGGACGTCCCAGACGGCTCGCAATTTGGTTTAGAAAATTATCTCGATTGTGAATCATCCCAACCATGATTATTTGCCTCCTTTTTCACGGTTTTTAAACCAATCTCTGAATCTCTCTTTATTTGGTGCAGGAAAATCACGGATATCTGTCCAAGCCTTTAACGGACCTGGTCCCTTTGAAATCTTCTCTCCAACTGTGAAAGGATTCATTGCAGCTGGTGCCATCTTAGAGCCTATATTGTACAAGATTGGAGATGCCGCTCCTAATCCAAACGCCTTCATTAATAGTTTTTCGGATATTGGTGCTTTTCCCTCTTTTTCGACAATGACTTCCCGGTGTTTGTGAAGAAGGTTATGTAACGGTATTTTGACAGGACATACTTCTGTGCAAGCACCACATAGGGTTGAAGCGTAAGGCAGTTCTTTAAATTCGTCGTATCCACCTAATAATGGAGACAGGACTGCGCCGATTGGACCAGAATAAATAGAGCCATATGAATGTCCGCCTACATGACGATAAACTGGACATACATTTATACATGCAGCACAACGGATACACTGCAATACAGATTGGAATTCTCCGCCCAGAATCTTAGATCTTCCATTATCAACAATAACAAGGTGAAATTCCTCGGGACCGTCGACGTCTAATGCCTCTCTTGGACCTGTTAATACAGTAATATAGCTAGTTAATTTCTGACCTACCGCACTTCTAGTTAGTAAACTAACTAAGACCTCCATCTCTTCAAAAGTAGGGACCAGTCGCTCCATCCCCATAACTGTTATTTGTGTTTTAGGTAAAGCTGTGACTAAATCAGCATTCCCTTCGTTTGTTACGAGACTAAAAGATCCTGTCTCAGCTATTGCAAAATTACAGCCAGTAATTCCGATGTCCGCTGATAAGTATTCCTTGCGAAGCATTTCACGTGCATGCCAAGCTAATTCTTCTGGTTTTGATGTTTTGGTGTAACCTAACCTCTCCGTAAACACGTCTCGAATTTGCTCTTTGTTTTTATGGAGTGCCGGTACAACTATATGTGATGGCGGATCATGATCATCAATTTGAAGGATGTATTCACCAAGATCGGTTTCAATCACCTCACAGCCTTCTTGTTCCAACATTGCATTTAAACTGATTTCTTCCGTAACCATCGATTTAGATTTAACAATTTTCTTGGCTTCCTTCTTTTTTACAATTCCTTGTATATACTCATTTGCTTCTTCCTTTGTTTGTGCAAAGAATACATGGCCGCCGCGTTTGGCAACATTCTCACTTAATTGCTCTAAATAATAGTCTAAGTTTTCTAGTACATGTTGACGAATTTCTTCTCCATGTGAGCGCCATTCTTCCCAATTTCCTAATTCCTCAGCGGCAACTCGCCTTTTTATGCCCATTCCATCCTGTGCTCCAGCAACGGCACCTCGCATGAAGTCATTATGTATCCCTTTATCAACACGTTCTTTAAATTGATCCGTGCTAATCTTCATCGCCATACAACCCTTCCTCCACTCTTTTAGTTTAGTCTGTGTTAAAGTTGCCTGTTGATTTCCGCTCTAGGATCGTGCCGTTCGGGGAGCCGCCTCCGCGAGTTGCGCTCCTGCGGGGTCTCCCCTGTCCCGTACTCCCGCAGGAGCCTCGCGCCTTCTACTCCAATTATATTGGTTACAAAATCAACAATGATCTTTAACACAGCATTAGATTAATAACTTGTTTATACAAAAATCACCGACTGTTTAGTACTTCTGCAATATGCATCACCTTAATGGGCTTTCCAATTCTATTGATTCGTCCTCCTATATTCATCAAGCATGCAGCATCGGCCCCAATAAGATACTCAGCACCAGTTTCTTCCACATGGCGGACTTTTTCATCCACCATTTGCTCTGAAATTTGGGCCATTTTAACTGCAAAGGTGCCCCCAAAACCACAGCATTGTTCCTTCCCAGGTAATTCGGTGAACGTAAGACCTTTAACATTCCTTAATAGAATCATAGGAGCTTTCTTAACACCTAGTAATCTTGTCATGTGACAGGAGGTATGGTACGTTACACTACCTTCAAAACGAGCACCAACATCCTCCATTTTCAAGATGTCAACAATAAATTGTGTGAGTTCAAATGACTTTTCAGCCAATTTTTTTGCCTTTGGTTCCCAAACAGGATCTCCCTTAAATATGTGCTGATATTCGTGAAACATCGTTATGCAAGAGCCAGAAGGAGAAACAACATACTCGGCATCTAGAAATGTGTCAATCATTCGTTTCATAGCTTCTTTTGTTTCTTTAACATACCCGCTATTATATGACGGTTGACCACAACATACTTGCGATTCAGGAAAGTCAATTTCACATCCAAGCCTTTCAAGTAGTTCGACCGTCGCTTTCCCCACATTACTTTGAAACATATCTACAATACAAGTTGCAAAAAGGGTAACCTTCATGTCTGGACTTCCTCTCCTACATCAAATTTTCACCAACAGACAGATGAACAGGTCATCAGATGACTTAATGAAAAAATATTTTTTATAACTATCATACTACAATAAAAGTAGTTCTCAATGAAAGTGCTTCCACAAAAAAATATTAAATAATAGGCTATGTTAAAGCT
>NZ_JBALOS010000097.1:0-22031 GCF_036962765.1 Neobacillus drentensis | reverse complement strand
GCCCGCGGAAAGCGAAGCGCCTGAAGCGGAAATCAACAGGCAATTTTTACAGAGCTAAATAATAAAAAAACATGCGGTTCCAAAAGAGATTGGAACTACATGTTTATGACATCCATTTGATTATACTAAATTATTTAGATAAATGAGCAGATTGAAAATACTGTTGCAGTATATCCTCAACATTTTCTAAGTGAACAAGCATTAAATTCCGAGCTTTTTCTTCATCTTGCTCTTTAATGGCTTCATAAATATCCTTGTGTTCTTCATACAGTCGTTCAACCGTGGTTTGCTTTGAAAAGAGCCAAACACGTCGTGTTTCTTTCATCGTTTCTCCCATTAAACCTGAAACATGATTCATCAAGCTTAGTAAAAGAGGGTTTTGCGCTGCATCGGCAAGGGCAAAATGAAATTGTAAGTCTGCTATTTCACCGAGTGTTTCATCCCCTTGGGCACTCTTCATTTCTTCGAGAGCCTTCTCCATCATTTCAAGATGCTGACTCGTTCTTTTTTTAGCAGCCGCTGCCGCGGTACCAATTTCAATAATCTTACGAACCTCTAATAGTTGAGCGAAATCCTCTTTATTCAATAAAATGGCAGTTGATAGTGGAAAGGTAATTTGCTCAGTTCCAAATTCCTTTACGAATGTACCTTCCCCTTGCTTCATTTCAACGAGACCCATTGCTCTTAATGAGGTTAACGCTTCACGGATCGCTGACCTCCCCACTTGGAAATTTTCAGCCAGCTGTTGTACTGAATCTAGTTTTTCCCCAGGTTTTACCTGACCCGTTCGAATCATATCATAAATAGCCTCTGCTACTTCTTCATATATCTTCTTTGGTTTAATTTTTTTATATTTCACCCATCCAGCCCCTAACAAGCATTTCTTAAAACGGACGCACTTTATATTATACAGTTTTTATAAAAATCTGCATCAAACATCAGGAATATCATAAAAAAATAGTATTTCATCATCTTTAATATGGAAATATTATTTAGTTGAATTGATAAAATTTTTTAAAAAAAGGATTGTCTTTCTTCCAAATCATCCATATAATTCATTTTAGCACCATCAAACATCTAGTCATCTGATGACCTAGTCACCATTTGTAAGCGGTTACTCTAGTGAAGGAGGGCAGACATTATTAATTGGGAAAAAATCTAAAAAAGCTAATTCGGGGGGATTAAGCTATTACTCAAAATTTTACCGCAGTGGGAGATAATCTCGCACTATCCGCTGTTGTAGCACTTATTCCTAGTCTTTAGTTTTTCTGGGCCTTAGCTATTAAAAGGATGAAAGGCTATCTTGCTGGAATATCGACACTCGCGATCGCCTTAGTGATTGCAATATTTGCCTATAAAATGCCATCAGGTATGGCATTTATGTCCGCATCACAAGGTGCGGTATACGGAATTCTTCCAATCGGCTGGATCATCATTACTTCCGTATTCTTATATAAACTTACCGTAAAAACAGGTCAGTTTGATATTATTCGTAAATCTGTATTATCAATCACAGAGGATCGCCGATTACAAGCATTATTGGTAGCGTTTTCTTTCGGAGCCTTCCTTGAAGGCGCTGCAGGTTTCGGTGCACCAGTAGCCATTTCCGCTGCTTTACTAGTTGGACTAGGATTTAATCCTTTATATGCTGCGGGTCTATGTTTAATTGCAAACACTGCACCAGTAGCGTTCGGAGCAATTGGGATTCCAATCATTGCAGTAGAAGGTCCAACTGGAATTCCAGCAATGGAAATCTCCAAAATGGTAGGTCGCCAATTACCGTTTCTATCTGTCTTTATTCCATTCTATTTAGTATTTATTATGGCAGGATTTAAAAAAACCATGGAGGTATTACCCGCTGTTCTAGTATCAGGAATTATCTTTGCACTTACACAATATATAACTTCTAACTTTATTGGCCCTGAACTTCCGGATATCCTTTCTGCACTTGTTTCGTTATTCGCACTAGCTATTTTCTTAAAGTTCTGGAAGCCAAAAACTATTTTCCGCTTTGCCGCAGAGCAAGAACTTGCCATTACTTCTACAGCTAAACAATTAAAAACTAAACAAGTTCATTATACAGGTAGAGAAATTTTCAAGGCATGGTCTCCGTTCCTTGTACTAACAGGCATTATATCTGTTTGGGGAATTCCTACAATTAAACTTGCCTTAACAGGACATTATGAGGGCAGAAACGCTATTTTAAATGCAATTAATTCAATCGGTCATGCAGTAACATTAATGCCTGAAGTGCCTCTCTTGAACAATAAAATAGTGAACGCTGCGGGTGTTCCGACTCCAGCTGTTTACAAACTTGAATTACTCGGAGCTGCTGGAACTGCAATTTTAATTGCAGCATTTATTACAAAATTCATTGTCGGCATCTCTTGGAAAAATTGGGTTGTAACTTTTTTGGAAACCATCAATGAGTTAAAATATCCAGTAATTACAATTGGTTCCGTGGTTGGTTTTGCATATGTAACGAATGCTTCTGGTATGAGCACCACTCTTGGTATGTCTCTAGCAAAAACTGGTTCAGTATTGTTCCCATTCTTCTCGCCTTTCCTTGGCTGGCTTGGAGTATTCATTACTGGCTCTGATACATCAGCTAACCTATTATTCGGTAACCTGCAAAAAATTACAGCAACTTCAATCGGAATGGACCCAGTACTTGCAATTGCGGCCAACTCTTCAGGTGGTGTAACAGGGAAAATGATATCACCGCAATCAATTGCAGTGGCCTGTGCAGCTGTAGGATTAGCAGGAAAAGAATCCGATTTATTCCGTTTCACCATTAAACATAGCTTTTTCCTAGTCATCATTGTCGGAATACTTACCTTTTTACAAAACGGTGTTTTATCTTGGATGATTCCTTAATTGAACTTACACGAAAGCTCATGCCCATGTGGCATGGGCTTTTTGAATGTTTGCATCCTATCCTTTTGGACTAAAATAAGTTATAATAAAATATTGTTTTCATTTATGCAAAGGAGTTTTTATATGAATGTAATTTGTTCCACCTTGAATGCTAAGTTTATCCATACAAATCTTGCGATTCGCTATTTAAAGGCGTATGCAGCACCGGAATTTACTATACAAATTAAAGAATATACCATAAAGGACCCCATCCTAAATATCGTAACAGATCTTTATCAACAGAAACCAGACGTAATTGGATTTAGCTGTTATATCTGGAACATCGAGGAAACCATTAAAGTTGTGAATCTGTTAAAAAAAGTGGACCCATCGCTTCTTATTGTTTTAGGAGGACCTGAAGTTACTTATGATACAAGAGAATGGATGGAGAAAATTCCTGAGGTTGACTTCATTGTTATGGGGGAAGGGGAACAAACTTTTAAACAACTGCTAGCTGAAATCCAAACACATCAAAATTATAAAAAAGTTCCTGGAATTGCCTTCCGTGATCATCAACAGGTTGTCATTACTCCCCAAATGAATAAATTGGACCTTAAGGAATTACCTTCACCCTATCGCTTCCCTGAAGACATCGCCAATTTAGGTAAAAGAGTCGCCTATATTGAGACAAGCCGTGGCTGCCCGTTTAGCTGCCAATTTTGCCTGTCATCGATTGAGGTGGGTGTCCGCTATTTTGATCGTGAAAAAATTAAAGAAGATATACGATACTTGATGGCTAATGGTGCTAAAACCATTAAATTTGTCGATCGTACCTTTAACATTAGCAGGAGTTATGCAATGGAAATGTTCCGCTTCTTAATTGATGAACATCTACCTGGAACTGTTTTTCAATTTGAAATTACTGCAGATATCATGCGCCCTGAAGTAATTGATTTTCTGAATCAAGAGGCACCAAAGGGCCTTTTCCGTTTTGAGATCGGGGTCCAATCAACCAATGAGTTTACCAATGAGCTTGTGATGCGCAAGCAAAATTATGCGAAGCTCTCAAGGACAGTTTCGATGGTAAAGGAAGGTAGAAAAATTGACCAGCATCTTGATTTAATAGCTGGATTACCTGAGGAAGATTATGCTTCTTTTCGAAAGACTTTTAACGATGTTTTTGAGTTACGTCCAGAAGAGCTGCAGTTAGGGTTTCTAAAAATGCTAAGAGGAACTGGAGTCCGCCTTCGTGCTGAAGAACACAATTATATTTATATGGACCATTCTCCATATGAAATCTTAAGCAATAATGTCCTTCCTTTTGATGATATTGTTAGAATTAAGCAAGTAGAAGATGTGTTAGAAAAATACTGGAATGATCACCGAATGGATGCAACTGTCGAATACTTAATAACCAATGTATTCCCTTCACCGTTTGACTTCTTCCAACAGTTTGGTTCTTTTTGGGAAAGTCAAGGCTGGTCTAGGATCGGTCATCAACTGGAAGACCTATTTCGAAGACTATACACCTTCCTGGAATATGAGAATATTGCCGACCTTGATATTATTGTTGGCTTAATGAAATATGATTATCTTCTAAAGCACAAATATAAGCCGAGAAAACCATGGTGGGAATCGAGTTTCGATAAGGAAAAGCGCACAAAAATTTACAAACAAATTTCCGAACAGCCATCACTTTTAGGACAAGCGTTTGTGGACTTAGGCCTAGATGAAAAGGAATTATACAAACATACTATGCTTGAAGAACTGTCCTTTCATTTATCTGAGCTTCAAACAACCGGGAAGATTACCAAGCAACCTTCCTGTCTATTAGCTTATTTCGATCCAATCAAAGGTCAAACCCTTATATTCTCATTTCTTGAAAAATAACAAGCCGGCATTGCCGGCTTTATTTCTTTTTATTATTGTTCTTCCCTTTTTGTGTCACCTGCATAATATCATACAATTTTGAGCCGTTAACATCGCCAAATTCGATGCTGAATTCTTCAGTAGGAATCCGTGGTGGGGTTTTCCGGCGGCTTTTCATTAACTTCTTCCCTTTTTCCCTAATTTCGAATTTCGATTCTGAAATCTAATCGCATTGTTATTATCAGTAAACTCAGCTGAAAATTCACTTTCCTGAACATTTTTATGAGGTGTCTTTGTATATTTTTCTACTGCATCAAATTCTGCTTTACGCTTAGCCATCAATTAATCCTCCCAAAGAAATAGTTAATCTTACTTCCATAGTTTGAAACAAAATAAAGGTAATCATTCCTTTCCTTATTTTTCATTCATAAAATTGCAGTACTCGAAGAAAATAAGAAAAAACAGGAGTGAAGTGAAAATGAAAAAAGCGAAAAATACAAAAGCACCCGAAACGGTCGGCCTAAATGAAACAATGCCACACCAAATTAGTGCCCCTAGCTTTGAGGGTACAGGTATTAAAATGGAGCCTCCCTTTGTAAATAAAAGTGGTGTTACAATTGGAGATAGTATTTATGCCTCCCCTAATTCCCCATTAGAAAATTGGTCAAAGGATACGGATCCCTCTATCATGGCAGGAGATGAATGGGTCCATCCAACAAATGATATTGGCTGGAACACAAGCGAAAATCGAGAGTTATTAGAAAGTAAAAAGAAACCACAGGCATATCCTTTTATGCATCCCTCAAAAGATGTTAGTCAAGGAAGTGATTGATATAATGAATTCTAGCAACACTCTGGGCCTCCTCACCCAGAGTGTTTTTTTCAGACTGTTCAAAGACAGACACTGCTATAATAAAGGCAGAGTTTCCGGAGGTGATCACATTGCTATTACCTGAATTAGCTGAAAAAATAGTCAAAGAAGTTCAGAAGTTAATTGGTGAGGATATTATTGTCGTAAATACAGAAGGTCATATTATCGCTAGTACAGACTCAATCAGAGTAGGTACCTTTCATGAAGGGGCCTTGTTGGCATCACAAAAAAAGCGAAAGCGGATTATTACAGAAGAAGATCAATTGAAATTAGAAGGTGTTAAAGCCGGCATTAATTTCCCTATCTTTTTCCAAAATGATGTCATTGGTGTCATTGGAATAACGGGAGAGCCCCAAAAGGTAACACCTTTTGGTGAAATTATCCGAAAAATGACCGAACTTCTCATAAGTGAAAATTATTATGCCGAGCAGTTTGACTGGCATACCCGTGCCGTAGAATCATTCGTAATGGACTGGGTTCAAGCAAAGGAGTGGGACGAAACTTTTCAAAACAGAGCAAAGCTTTTATCTATCGACATTGAGGTCAAACGAGCTGTCGTCATTATGGAATTTTTAGGGTTAAACTCTCCTCTCTCAAGAGACAATTGGTCTTCCATCTTTAATTGGTTCAAGCATAATACGAAAGAAGTTGTGGCGCGATCTGGGAATGAAAGGATGGTTCTTCTGATAAATTGCTCGAATGGTCCTTCTCGAGCAAGTATTGAGAAGCGGCTGATGCAATTTTTTAATTTTTTAACAAATAATTTTGGAATTCTTGCCGCAGCAGGTGTCGGCCAAGCCGCAGAACCACACGATATCCGTATTTCCTATCGACAAGCCGAGAGATCATTGAAAATCAAAAAGGCAACTGGGAATATTACCTTCGATGAAGATTTAACCCTTGAAATGATTTTTGAAGAAATCAGTCCTAAAACAAAATCTGATTTCATTAGCAGGACGATTGGTCCACTCTTAAAAGAAGTGGATCTGCTTGCAACCTTAAATGAATTATTTAAGCAAAATCATTCGTTAAAGAACACTTCTAATAAATTACATATTCATATTAATACCCTGCATTACCGTTTAAAAAAAGCAGAAGAATTGACACAATTGAGTCCAAATAACATTCATGATTTACTTACCATGTATTTGGCACTTTTATTTTTAGATGAACAAACAAAAATCAATAAATAATACGAACTTTTTTTAGATGTTTATCCATAGCAGGCAGAGGCCTGTTTTTTTATACTATAATTAGTTAGTTTACGTATATAAGTTAAATAAATTTGTAAGCGCAATCATTCAAATTGGGGGAAAAGGTATGATTTCCAATATTGTGAAGGAAAAATTAGTAGCAATTGTAACCAAGGAAAATTTTGACGATTCCAAAATCGAAAGGCTATCTTATTCTTATGATTCGACGCCAAACCTACAGTCATTGCCGGATGCTGTTATTAGTCCAAGAAACACCAAGGAAGTTTCTGAAATTGTAAAAATTTGTAGCCATCACAAAATTCCAATCGTGCCACGTGGTTCAGGCACTAATCTTTGTGGAGGAACATGCCCAACTGAAGGTGGACTTGTTCTCCTTTTCAAGCATATGAACAAAATTCTTGAACTCGATGAAGAAAATTTAACCATAACCGTTCAACCAGGGGTCATTACCATTGAAATTGCGAATGCGGTTGAATCAAAAGGGCTCTTCTATCCGCCTGATCCTGGTTCAATGAAAGTTTCAGCCATCGCTGGAAACATTAGTGAAAATTCCGGAGGATTACGCGGGCTGAAGTATGGTGTAACTCGGGATTATGTCATTGGCCTTGAAGTTGTCCTGGCTAACGGTGATATAATGCGGACTGGAGGAAAATTGGCTAAAGATGTTGCCGGCTATGACTTAACTCGTCTAATGGTGGGATCAGAAGGAACACTTGGCATTATAACCGAAGCCACATTAAAGCTGATTCCGATGCCTGAAACAAAAAAAACGATGCTTGCCTTGTATGAGGACCTTGAATCAGCAGCCAGATCGGTTTCAAAAATAATTGCAAACAAAATTATTCCAATAACTCTGGAATTTCTTGATCAACCGACATTAAAGGTTGTTGAAGACTATGCACAAATCGGATTGCCAACAGATGCCAAAGCAGTATTGTTGATCGAACAGGATGGGACACTCGAGGTTGTCAATCGTGATTTAGAAAAGATAATTGAAGTCTGTAAGCAAGAAGGTGCTGTCTCAGTCCAAGTGGCACAATCAAAGGAAGAAGCAGCAAAGTTAACAACAGCAAGACGTACGGCCCTATCGGCCCTTGCACGTCTTAAGCCAACTACCATCCTTGAGGACGCCACTGTTCCAAGGTCGGAAATTGCGAGAATGGTAAGTGCGATAAATGAAATCGCGCTAAAGTATAAGCTTGATATTTGTACATTTGGCCATGCCGGAGATGGGAATTTACATCCAACATGTCCAACTGATTCAAGAAATCACGAAGAAATGGAAAAAGTAGAAATGGCTTTTGCGGAAATTTTTGAAAAGGCGATTGAATTTGGCGGCACCATCACTGGCGAGCATGGAGTCGGCGTTGTGAAAGCACCTTATCTTGAATTAAAGCTAGGAAAAGAAGGAATTGCTGTGATGAAGGCCATTAAACAAGCATTGGATCCAAATAATATTATGAATCCTGGAAAGGTTTTCGCAAAAGATAGCAGGAAACGTGTGGTGGTTTCAAAATGACATCAGTGAAGGAACAAGAAATCATCCAAGAGCAGTTTAAAGAACGAATGAATGAAGATGAATTATTAAATTGCATGCGTTGTGGGTTTTGTTTGCCAACTTGCCCAACTTATATCGAATCTGGCTACAAAGAATCCCATTCTCCCCGAGGAAGAATAGCTATGATGAAGGCTGTCGTTGATGGTTTAGTTGAACCTGATGAGGATTTTGAACGATCGCTAGAACTTTGTCTTGGCTGCAGGGCATGTGAACCCGTATGTCCATCGGGGGTGAAATATGGTCATTTGCTTGAAGAAGCGAGAGACATTATCCATCAGAACAAGAGTTTCTCCTTACCCACGAGGGTCGTTCGCAAAACCGTATTTGAAGGCTTGTTCCCTCACCCAAATCGGATGAGAAATTTAACAGGATTAATTGGATTTTATCAACGCTCAGGTATTCAAACCATATCGAGAAAAATTGGCTTTTTAGGACTTTTACCAGAAAGTTTAGTGACAATCGAAAAAGTTCTGCCAAAAGTACCAACTTTAAAAGAAATGAAAAATCGCCCGGAACATTTATCACCAATTGGAAACCAGCTTCATCGCGTTGCCTTTTTTAGTGGTTGCTTAATGGATACAATGTTTTTAAAAACAAATGATGCGACTTGTAAATTACTTCAGTTGGCTGGCTGCGAAATAGTCATACCGCAAAACCAAACTTGCTGTGGTGCCCTGCACGGTCATAGTGGCGAAAAGGAAGGTTCAAAGGAACTCGCAAAAAGAAACATCAAAGCCTTTGAAGATTTAAATGTTGATTTTATCATCACTAATGCCGGTGGTTGTGGAGCCTTCTTGATAGACTATGATCATTTACTTAAGGACGATCCAGAATGGAAGGATCGAGCTAAGAAATTTGCAGAAAAAATTATGGACGTATCAGAGATTTTGGTGTCCGTTGGTTTTCCTAAAAAGGTAAAACTAGAACTGCCAAATCAGATTATTACCTATCAGGATTCTTGCCACCTTAGGAATGTCATGAAAACTGCTTCTGGCCCAAGACTACTTCTTCAATCGATTAAAGGAGTGGTATATAAGGAAATGAAAGAGGCAGATCGGTGCTGTGGTTCGGCAGGAATATATAATATCATCGAATCAGAAATGTCGATGAAAATGCTTGATTACAAAATGGTACAAGCGAAAAACACTCAAGCTGCAACGATCGTCACTGCCAACCCTGGCTGCTTATTACAAATGAAGGTTGGAATTGAAAAGGAAGGACTCTCTGAGAAAATGAGAGGCATACACATTGTTGACCTCTTATTGGAGGCAGTGAAGGAGTAATTAAAAAGAGCCAGTAGGCTCTTTTTTTACTCTGTATCAAAAAAATTTATATCCAATAACGAAAAACATTACCACTAATAAAACACCAAATTTAATTAATAATACTTGTACAGAGGTAATTTATCTCTGTACCGAAAATAAGGAGTTGAATAAAATGGCTAATAGCAGAAACAAATTGTTGGTACCGGGGATTGAACAATATTTAGATCAAGTTAAATACGAAATTGCCCAAGAATTTGGGGTTAATTTAGGGTCAGATACAGTATCAAGAGCAAATGGATCTGTTGGCGGGGAAATTACAAAACGCCTCGTACAACAAGCACAAGCACAACTATCAGGAAAATAACTTCATAAATATGGAAAAAAAGTCCGGATCATATCCGGACTTTTATCTATACTTTTGATTGCTCCAATGGTTTTCATAAGATTTTTTACTTTGTCTGCCATCCTCTTTATGTTTATCTTTTTCTTTGTTTTTCCATTTAGATTCATTGTTGTTCTTGTAATTATTATTTTTGCCGGTATTTGTATTACGATCTTTCCATTTATGTTCTTTCCATTTACTTGTATGGTCTACTTTTTTATTGTCTTCTTTTTTATTGTCTTCTTTTTTATTGTCTTCTTTTTTATTGTCTTCTTGGTTTAATGATTTTTGGTTTTCTGCCCCTTTTTCTCTTTTGTTACTTTGGTTTTTGTGCTGCCACTGATTTTGTTTTAATTGCTTTTCCTCAATCTTTTTCAATTGTCCAGGTGCATTAGATTTACCATTGATCCATTTCTTCTCAGGTTGCTTTTTCAAATCATTGTTCTTATTTTGGTGGGCCTTATTTTCTGTTTGTTTTTTGATTGGTCCTGAAGGAATGGATTTATTAGGTTTTGTAGTGGTAGCTTTATTTTCAGTTGTTGACTGATTATCCTTTGTTTTCTCTGTATTTGTTCGATTGAATGAAGTTTTTGTATTGTTGTCTCGGTCTCGGTATTTGACAATAGGAATACCAAGTTTACGAGCTTTTTCCCTTTCTTCCTGCGTTGCATTTAGGAATGTAGAGCCAACCTTTTGCTTGTCTACTGATGCTTTAATTACTTTAAGATTTTCTTTAAGTTTCTTTTCCACTTTAACCTCAGGCTCTTTGGTACGCACTGTGGAAATGATGACCTGTTCATTAGAATTCAAATAACCTTCTTTATTCAGTTCAACTAAGATTGTTTGTACAACTTTAGAAACATTTTCCTTTTTCCAGTTATTCAAATTCGAGACAAACTTCTTACCGACTTTGTTATTACCAGTTATCCCAACTACTTGCATTTTCTTATTTACACCAAGTTCGATACTTGGATTAACATCAATGGACATATACGCATATGCTTTATTATTTTGATACATTGTGAAAAATGAGCTAAATAAAATAACGAATGCGGCCATAAGTGCCCAGACCGGTTTATATTTAAGAATCGTTTTTAACGGATGAAAAGGATTTGAAGTTTTAACCCTTTCAATTGGAAAAAAGTGAATTTCCTCCCCAACCGCATACGGCTGATTTTGTCTTCGAGTATGTAAAAACTCACCTTCTGGGGTCAAAAGCGTAAGGAATTCATCATCGATATCCATAATAATTCCCTTTTTCATGTGTCAAGCACCCCCTTTATATAATCTTTCATATACACATAATCACTAGCTAAAATAAGTGCAATGGCAATAATATATTTCCTGTTGCGCTCAATCGTCTTTCGGCTGACATCTACCATTTTTTCTAATTGTTTAATGGGAAGACGCTTATTTGTAAATAACATTTCTTTTAATTCTTCATTTTCTACTAACATCTTTGCTGCAATAATGGCATTTTTTCGAGCATCAACATGCTTAGGTGAATTCTCAACTAAGTCATTAAAACTCAAATCAAAGGTAATTAATAAATTCTGAAAGTGAGCAATCTCATCTTTTCTTAATTGTTCGTCATTCTTTTTTTGGTAATCATCTAGTGAGAGTTCGTTAACAATTATTGTTCCAGCGGATTCTTCGTCGGTAGGATCATTGGTTAAATCAAAACTTAAGTGTTGATTTTTGGATTGTTTACGGATATAGTCAATTACTCTTCTTTTAATAATGACTTCTGAAAAACTCAACAAGGAATTTCCTCGCTCAGTTGAATATTTTTCAATCGCTTCATTGAATGCGATGAGTCCAATACTAAATTCATCATCGGTTTCATAGATATATCTTCTGCATACAGAAGATACTGTTTTAGCAATAAATGGTTTATAGGAATTAATAATTTCGTCAAGTAGAGAACGGTCACCTTGTTGAATTAGAAGGACCATTTCTTCTAATGTTTTCGTTTGTTTTTTCTTATTCTTTTTGGCCATAAACAATAAACCTAGCATATGCTCACCTCTATTCGACCAATTATAACATACGAATGTTATCTTGGACTTTTTGGGGTGAGGCATTTTGAAAAAAATAGCCCCAAGAATGGCTATCTTTTCCTATCTATTATTTAAAGCGAGTACTTATTTTTTTGTCTTTGTTTCCTTACCTCCTTATCCACTTCTTTCTCCCCCTTATATTTGGTAAATTGCTCTTTTCACTACATAGTTACGTATCATCTAAAGCAATTTGTGGGGGTTCATTTTGAAAAATTTTTCCCAATAAAAAACTTCAAACCAGGAAAATCCTGATTTGAAGCTTTTTATTGATTTGCTTGTTTTAATGACACTAAAAATTTAATCACAAAACCAACAAGTAATCCGGGAATTAAAAACAACATCGGTAAAAATACTGGTCCAGGATGAATATTAAAGATCGTAATTTTAGGTGATAGCATCAAACCAACTGTAACAAAATAGGCACAAAAGACAAATGGTAAAAATGAGTTTTTTTCATTTTCAGGCATTGCAGTTCGATAACCGTCCCACATGGAAAACATATAGACACAGGGGTAAAACATAAGCCATTGGTAATTAATAACTGCCTCTGCCTTGTCAATTTCACCTAAAAAACTATACATAATCCCCATATTAAAGTGACTCATGGCATTTATCATTACCTCTAATGCAACAAATAAAATCCCTTTGATATATTGTCCCAATATCAACTGACTAAATCCAGGAAAAGCAATATTCCATAAAACTGCTTCGAGTTTGCTCATCTTTTTCATCTTACAATCCCGCTTCTCATGGCATATTTTTTAACTAAAAAACACCTCAACTTAGCTTATCCAAATTTGCCAAAAAATAGCGTATATATAATAATTTTTCCCAACCTTAATTCTTTTTGAGTATACGCAGGTAGGTTATAGCAAAGGTAACCCAATCACGATTGGTGCGAAAATAACTTTTAAAGAGTTGTAGAAATAACGGAAATTTCCCTTTATAAGGATACCAATGGATTTCACTAATTTTCCGGCCGGAATCTTCGACAATTGCTTTTTCATGACAAAAAATCCTTAATCCTGCTTCCCCATGGTACCTGCCGATTCCACTTTGTTTTGTTCCTCCAAAAGGAAGACCATGATTTGCGATACTTATAATTGCATCATTAATAACAACTGCACCCGATACGAGTTTCGAGGCTACTCTTCTCGCTTTATTTTTGTCCTTTGTCCAAACACTAGCATTTAATCCATATACGGTATCGTTTGCAAGCTGAATTACTTCTTCTTCATTCTCAAATGGTATTACAGGAAGAAGTGGCCCAAAGGATTCCTCCCGGATTATTTTCATTTCATGGCTTACATTGGTTACTACCGTTAAAGGTAAAAACAATCCACTTTCCCACTGACCAGGCAGTAGACCGGTCTCTAGTTTTGCTCCCTTCCTCAATGCATCCTCTAATTGGTCCATTACTATTTCTTTTTGAGCCGGGAAGGTCATCGAACCGACATCAGCATCTTCATCTGTCCCCTGTTTTAAGGTTAGAATCTCTTTTTTTAGTAAGGACAAAAACTGGGGATAGATTGTCTTTTCAACATAAAGTCTTTCTGCACTCATACATACTTGGCCGCTGTTGGTAAATGCAGCCCATGCTGCCCCTTTTGCAGCACGTTCCAAATGAGCATCAGCAAACACAATCATCGGGTCCTTGCCGCCAAGTTCAAGCGTTGTTGGAATTAGCTCTTTAGCCGCGACCTGTTGAATCATTTTCCCCGTTCGGACAGACCCTGTAAAAAAAATATAATCCGGTTTTCCATTTGTAAATGCTGCCCCTACCTCTTTCCCACCATGGGCAACTTGTACTACTCCCACAGGAAAGCCCGCTTTCACAAAAAGTTCCTCAATACATTTCCCGACAAGAGGAGTTACTTCCGATGGTTTTAAGATAACGGTGTTTCCTGATGCCAAAGCACTCAGCATCGGAACCATCGCAAGTTGGAAGGGATAATTCCATGGTGAAATAATTAATACTACACCCCTAGGCATGTATTCAATAAATGATTTCTTCCCAATCAATAAAAGAGGCGTTTTTACTTTTTTCCTCAGAAGAATTTTCTCACCATGGTTTATGATGTGATCAATACTGTCTAGAGTCGGCATGATATCTGCAATCAAAGCTTCGGTAACCACTTTTCCGGTATCCGCAGCAATGGTTTTAGCTATTTCATCCATCTCCTCAACGATGATGCCTTTTAGCGTTAACAGATATTTTCCCCTATCTGAAAAAGTCAGGTTACTCCATTGCTTAAATGCAGTTTTACCCTTTTGATAAAATCTATCCACTTGATTAACTGGCGTTTCTGAAACTTCTCCAATCTGCTCTCCTGTTGCTGGGGCAATTACTTTAAGCTTTTCTTGAATTTCGTCCATAGGTCTTCACCCTTGTTATAAAATTTTTATTTGAAACGCTGGGTTATCCTTTTGTTTTAAATAAAAAGATGCCATCGGTTTCATCCCATCTTTAAAATCAGGACAGGATATCTCTGAATCCTTTAGATCAGTAACAGCCTGTGTGCAATCGAAGCTTCCTTGCCAAGTAAAATAATCCAACGCTTCTTTTTCTACTCCTAAATATTTTCGCACTGGTTTAAAAGACAGGAACCATTTTCCTAATTTTAAGGGTACCATTCCTTTTGGCTTTTTGTTTAGCATTTCTTGCATGATTATTTCATAAATTTCTGAAGCACGATATGGATGAGGGTCTGTAAGATGATACGTCTTTCCAGAGGCTTTATCTAATTGGCTAAGATACGTAGTGGCTTGAATAATATAGTCTACAGGAACAAGGTTCACATAGGCTTCACCTTTCCCTAGTCGTGGTATAAGAGGGAGAAATTTTAACCGATCCATGAAGTTCATAATAAAATAGGGCCCATCAAATTTTATGGTTTCACCTGTATGGGAATGACCTTTGACAATCCCTGGCCTAATTATAGTTACAGGCACTTCTGACTTCAGTTTTTCGACCAAAACTTCCGCTTCATATTTTGTTTCTTCATAATGGTTTTTAAAACTACTCGGGGCGATTAGTTCCGTTTCATAAAGTGTTCCTTCTCGATTTCCAACCACATAGGCAGTACTAAAATAAATATATCTGACTAAGTTTGGTAATCGTTTTACCCATTCATTGACGTTTTCCGTTCCGTTCACATTGACTCTTTGGGCAATATCCCTTGGAACAGCTAAATCATAAATAGCAGCTAGATGAAAAACATGGGTAACCCTTTGTTGTAAAACTTCCTGTACTTCGTCCGTAATAGCAAGAAAAGGTTTTGTTATATCTCCAACAATAATATTGAAAGAGGACTGCTCTAGCCCATATTCCGAAATAATTGCTGTCGATTCGTTGATTGCTTTTTCCACCATATCTGGCAGGACCAGGACATAAAATGTACCATTATCATTATTTCTTTTTAAAACTTCACGTATCAATTGATTGCATATGAACCCAGGAAAACCAGTAAAAAAGAACCCTTTTTCCAACATATCTCCTCCTTAAGACGATTGTAATCATTGTAGAGTCCTTAGAAATGATTTGTCCACAGGAAATTAGTCTGAATTTTCAGTTTAATAGAAATAAAAAAAGTGGCGGGTTTCTAATCCGCCACTTTTCTTAATCATGTTGATCCATTGGATTATAGAGTTTAACCGTTGGATTTTTCTCTTGAAACCATCTGAGTGCAAATTCATTTTCAAACAAAAATACATAATTGTCGTACCTGTCTTTAACTAAAAGTGAACGGGAACTTGATAAATTTTCATCTACCGTTTCACTATCTACCCAGCGTGCAATTTTGGAACCCATTCGTTCCATTAATACCTCTGCATTATATTCATTTCTCATCCGATGCTCAAACACTTCAAATTGTAATTGACCAACTGCACCTAATAAATAATCGTCCATTTTAATTGTCTTATAGAGCTGAATAGCCCCTTCTTGAACCAGTTGTTGAATTCCCTTATAAAAGGATTTTTGCTTCATAACGTTTTTGGCTGAAACCCTGACATACAATTCTGGTGTAAATTGAGGCAGTCTTTCATATTGAAAGTCATTCTTCCCTGATGTCAAGGTATCACCAATTTGGTATGTGCCAGTATCGTATAACCCGATAATATCTCCACTAACGGCTTCATCTACCGTATTACGTTCTTCAGCCATAAATGACGTCGATTGAGAGAGCTTAATTTGTTTATTTAGACGCGGAATATTTACTGACATTCCCCGCTCAAATTTTCCAGAACATACTCGAACAAAAGCAATCCTGTCTCGATGTGCAGGATTCATGTTAGCTTGGATTTTAAACACAAACCCTGAAAATTGTTCCCCTAACGGATCAATTTCACCAATAGTGGAATTCCGTGCCATTGGCGGCGGAGCAAACTGGAGGTAAGACTCTAGAAATGTCTGTACTCCAAAGGCAGTCAGCGCACTACCAAAGAAAACTGGTGTCAATCCGCCCGCTGCAATTTTTTCTGCTGAAAACTCATTTCCAGCCTCATTTAGCAGCATAATCTCATCTAGTGTTTGGTCATATAGCCCTGACTTTTTAAGTGGATGGTCACCAGCTATTTCTCCGTCTTCATTTAATGGAATGAATCGGTCTTCTGCATCCACACGGAACTGTTCAACTCGATTGTTATAACGATCATAAATTCCAAGGAACTCTTTCCCCATCCCAATCGGCCAGTTCATTGGATATGATTCAATACCGAGAACCTCTTCTAATTCTGCCAAAAGTTCAAGTGGCGGTTTTGCTTGACGATCGAGTTTATTCATAAATGTGAAAATAGGAATGCCCCTCATCCGGCATACTTTAAAAAGCTTAAGTGTTTGTGCCTCAATCCCTTTGGCAGCATCCACGATCATCACAGCACTATCTACAGCCATTAAGGTTCGGTACGTATCTTCACTGAAATCCTGGTGCCCAGGAGTATCCAAAATGTTAACTCGGAAACCTTCATAGTCAAATTGCATTACACTGGAAGTTACCGAAATTCCCCGTTGCTTTTCAATTTCCATCCAGTCACTTGTTGCAAACTTACCCGTTTTTTTCGCTTTGACAGTTCCAGCGTCTCGAATAGCGCCACCGAATAATAATAATTTTTCCGTAAGCGTGGTTTTTCCGGCATCTGGGTGGGATATAATCGCAAATGTCCGGCGTGACAATACTTCTTCTTTAAAATTGTTACCCATTTCGTTTTCCTCACTTTTGACAATAAAAATTTTTGTCCATAACTTCAATCTTATCTCTCCAACCGGAACTTTGCAATATTTCAATTGAGCAAAAGCGATTATTTCTTTAATCCAGTGTGTAGAAAGAATATAATGAAAGGTAGCGGTAATGATGAATATAGGTACCGTGAATACATAACCACAATGGAGGCACATACCTTGGATATTACTAAAATTGACCAACAGACCTTGAATTTATTGCATAAAGCCTTTGAAATTATTCTAAACGAAAATAAAATTCCTTTTAAAAAAATTGGAATTGCTGAAGAAAACGAACAGTTATTATTTTTGTATGAAGGAAAAGACGAAAAAGTTCATGTTTTTAAATGGAGTAAAGCATCATGTATCGGTGCAAGTATTGGCGCCATCGCTCAAAGTGTGTTAATGCCAATCATCCCTCATCTTCGCTTATTATCATAACCATTAGAAACCACACCAGCACATATTACAATCGTGCTGGTTATTTTTTATGCTTAAGGATACTGTGTTTCCCAACGATTCCCACATCCATTTTTCTGGAAGCTCCTTTATAATAGAGTATGACCTTGTTAAAGGAGATGAAGAAAATTGAAGCCAAATATAAAAAAAGTTTCTAAGTTTATTCCGCTAATTGCAGCGTTTATATTAGTTATTGCAGGAATCGTCTGGGTTATTCAGAGCACTAATAATGAAGTAGCGATTCCGTTTTCTTCTGTTGAGAAAACCATACAAGCTCAACAAGGAAAGGTCGTTAAAATCATTGAAAAGCCCGATGGAAGCCTTTATATTCATACTGGCGACGCGGTATTTGTTTCCCATGTTCCACCAAATAGCCAAATGGTAGATAAGTTGGTTGCTAAATATAATATTGAATATTCATATTCAACGAGCAGTAAATATGGAAAATGGATTTTGGGCGGTGTAATTATCCTCTTGGCTGGAGCAGCATTCGCTCTACAGAAAACAAAAGGCGGCTTTGGACTAAATAATTCTATGAAGAATAGTGTTGCCAAGTCTCGTACACTTCCTTCGATTACCTTTAAAGATGTCGGTGGACTCGGAGACGAAATGAAAGAAGAAATATTACAAACAGTCTCTACCTTAAAAGAACCGGATCGATCGGCCAAATTAGGGATTAGACCACCAAAGGGCATCCTTTTATATGGTCCTCCAGGTACTGGTAAAACTCTGCTTGCTCAAGCAATCGCACGTGAATTAAATGCTGCATTCTTTTCAGCTAGTGGATCGGCATTTAATGAAATGTTTATTGGAGTGGGGGCAAGCCGGGTTCGTTCCTTGTTTAAGGCAGCAAGAAAACAAGGTCCAGCAGTTATATTTATTGATGAAGTGGATGCTTTAGCCGCCAAAAGAAAGGCACATGGCGGTGAAGAAGCAGAAAAAACTTTAACAGAATTACTTGTACAATTAGATGGCGGCCATCCTAATGATGGTATCCTTTTTATAGCTGCCACAAACCGCAAAGACATGTTGGATGATGCTTTTCTTCGTCCAGGAAGAATTGATTTCTCTTTCCATGTACCACTTCCTGATACAAAAGGAAGAAGAGAAATTATTGCTATACATGCCAATGACAAGTCATTTTCCAAGGATGCTCTTGCACAATTAGATGAACTAGCAGAAAGCACTTCAGGTTTTTCTGGTGCCGAGCTTCAGTCTCTATTTGAAACTGCTAGTCGAAGAGCGGTACGGAATGGACAAGATATGATTCAAAAACATGACCTTGACTATGCTCTTGATAGGACGATCTTAGGGAACACTTCCCGATCCTTACAAGATTATGAAACAAAACGAAGGGTCGCCATTCATGAAGCAGGCCATGCCATTGTAGCTTCATTAACAAAGCCGGGTTCAGTCAGAAAAGCAACCATTATCCCGCGTGGCGAGGCGTTAGGGTATGTTGCCCCGATTCCTAAGGAATTGCATTTGTCGACAACCAGTGACCTCCTAGAGCGGGTTGCAATGGTTTTAGCTGGTGGAGTTGCCGAGAGAATCCATCTTGGAGAGCACAGCATCGGTGTTAGCGGCGACGTCGGGCAGGCCAAACAAATCATTGAACAAATGGTGGACACTGGAATGCTTCAAGATGGTTTTACATTGACATTCAAAAAACAAGATAAAGAAGAGAAGATGCAAGAGCTATTTGAGAAAGCTTTAGAAAAAGCAGAAAATCTTATAAATAGCCATCAATATCAGTATCAACAATTAGTTGATGCTTTATTAAAGAAAGAAACACTTGAAGGCTCTGAAATTGAAGAGATTGTTTGGGGAACACGGACAACCTTACGTGATAACGTGGTATTAGTATAAAAATAGCCAACGAAAACCAGGTGCTAATTCGAGCGCCTGGTTTTGTTTATGATGAAATATCTTATGTTTTTTTGATTTGGTGGTAAACTAAGATTTGACTTCACATAAAGGAAGTGAACGAATTGTTCGGTAAAACTAAGATGTTTGAAAAAGAGCAGTATAAATATAACAACGAAGCAAAGGATTACCTCGGCAATCCGCAAAAAACACAAGGGTTACTTAACAAAGCGATAAAATTGGCGAACGAGAAGAAAGAAAGTTTAGGAGAAGTATGGGATAAACTGCAATTATTTTTTGAATTAGTTAAAGCATATTCAAAAGGAGAATATAAAAATATCGCACCAAGCACCATCCTTACCGTTATCGGTACCCTGCTTTACTTTGTTTCACCTCTAGACTTAATACCAGATTTCATCATTGGTCTTGGAATCCTTGATGATGCAGCGTTGATTGGTTATACCGTAAAGAAAATTTCAACCGAATTAGATGCATTTAGTAAATGGAAACGAGCTAACATTCTTCAATATGAAAACCCGCTTGATTAACCAAGCGGGTCCACTTTTTTATTTTTTTATCTAAAGCAAGCTGCACCCACAATGATCAAGAGGATGAATAATACAACGATTAAGGCAAATCCACCGCCGTAGCCGCATCCGCCGCCGTAACCGCATCCACCATATCCACCATATCCATATCCAAACATGTATCAAGACCTCCTTTTTATCTTAATCGATTTCTTAGTAGCACCATGAAGCCCCAATAATGATTAACAAAATAAATAAAACGACTACAAGGGCAAATCCGCCGCCCATGCCACCAGCTGCACCTGACATTTAAATTACCTCCTTTTCTTAATTCCATATATCCTATTCACTTGGTCAAAAATGTGCGATAGACACATATCCTAAATACCTAGTTTTGAAAAAAAAGAAGAAGCCCATTCTTAGGTACAAAACTAATTAATTAAAGGCATATATGAGCCTAGAAAAAAATAATTTACAAATTTATCCTCTTTCAATTGACATTTCTTTTTATTTTTCATACCATGTTCACAAATAATTATAGATTGGAGCCCACAACTTGAGGAACCCTGCTACCCTTTTAGTTATCCTTTTCGCATTACTGTTTCGGGCAATAACACGATTAATTGTAAAAACTGAACAACACTCCCCCTTGAAAATTGGCCATAGAGGTGCAGCAGGCTACTGTCCAGAAAACACCATTTCATCCTTTCAAAAAGCGTTAGAATTAGGTGCTGACTACCTAGAGCTTGACATTCAAATGACTAAAGATGGTGAACTGGTTGTGATTCATGATTCAACCGTTAACAGAACAACGAATGGAAAAGGGAAAGTAATGGATTTTACCTTACCGGAAATTCAAAATCTTGATGCAGGAAGTTGGTTTCATCGTAAATTTGCGGGCGAGAAAATACCATCTCTCTCTGAAGTTTTTGATGAGTTTGCGGGGAAAATAGGCTTTTTAATTGAACTAAAAAAACCATCGCTTTATCCCCTAATTGAGGAAAAACTTGCGGAGGAACTAATGAAAAGAGAGTTTACTACAGGTGACAGGCAAATTATTGTTCAATCCTTTGATCGTGAATCCCTTAAACGTTTTCATGAACTCCTGCCTTCCATTCCAATTGGTATTTTGGTAAGAAATGCAGGTTTGAAGATGATTTCGAACAAAAATTTAAAGTCCTTTGCTAGCTATGTGTCGTATGTAAATCCGAAAATATCCATGGTGAATAAGCGGATGATTAAAAGAATTCACCTCCATGGCTTTAAAACAATTATTTGGACAGTTAAAAGGAAAAATGACTTAAAGGCAATAAAAAATTTACATGTTGAAGGTATTGTCAGTGACTTTCCAGATTTATCTTAAGAAAAAGCAGGGTCTATTCATTAGACCCTCTTTGTTTTTAACATTTTGGTTCAACAATGGGTAGCTCCCGATTTACTAATTTAGGTGATAAAGGTTTAATACTACAAAAACAAGACAAATCAACAATAATGCAATTATCTGTTTTGACAAGTGAAAATACCTCATCACACAATTCTACTGGATATCCGTCCATATCTACCGGCAAGAGCAGCGATAATGTTGCGCAGCAATGTCTGGAATCGAGACTTTCTATTCGGAACACTTGGGTTGTAAAGAATTTACCATTTCTTGTTCTTCCAAATACCTCAAAAGCACATTTCCCATTTGAAAGGACAAACGGAATGGTATCATATCCAATCTTATCACACACAAATCTAAAATCATTGAAGGATAATCTTTGTTGCTCTTCAAGAAGTTGTTCTAGTTCATTACATAAACAGTGCTCCTGACACCGTTCTTCCCCCATGTTTTCCCTCCTCCCCTGTTACCACTCAACTGTCCCTTATTTTAAAATATTCTAGTA
>NZ_JBALOS010000096.1:39332-40331 GCF_036962765.1 Neobacillus drentensis | reverse complement strand
TCTTATTATGACTGAGCCTTTTCGTAATTATTTGTTTTCGAACTCTTAATAGGTGCAAATAAATAATTTACTCGTTTTGTGCATTTATTTTTTTGTTGCTTTTTGATTTCTGTCGTTTTTTGTTAGAGTTTTTAGCATTTCTGTATTGTGAAGGAGATAGATTCGTAACCCGTTTAAAGGATTGTGCAAAGAATGATTGGGAAGAAAAGCCGGTAATGGTTGAGATATCTGAAATTGGGTAGTTGGTGGTTTCCAACAAAATTTTACTTTCCCTGATGCGGGTTTGTATTAGATATTCAATCGGTGAAACACCGACGGATTTCTTAAAGGAATGGGAAAGATAGTATTTATTGATATGACCAGCCTCTGCTAACGTATCCAGATTGATCTCTTCGCGAAAGAACTGCTTAATATAATTTTTGATAAAAGCCACATCTTTACTGATCTTTTTAGTAGAGGTCTTCTCCAAGTTAAAAGCTTTTTTTCTCATCATTTTAAGCAACAAAATTTCTAATATATTTTGTATGATCAACTCAAAATCTTCCTTTTGGTTTTCCACTTCCTCCATTAATTGCTGGAGGTATAAGAGATAGACCTTTTGCTCTTGTTTAAAATTTAAAAAAGTGACTTGTAAACCCGGATCATCTGGAGACGAAAAGGCGAGCCCTTGGATACCCAGTGCAATGTATTCGAGCGGATGATCGGCACCAGACTTTTCCGTGTGTTCAATATTCGGATTGATAACAATTACATCATGCTCTTTGACAGGAACTTCTTCATTGGAAAAGATAAAAGTACCTTCGCCTTTGGTAATATACAATAATTCTGTAAAATGATGTGTATGGTTGGTACTATGCCAATCTTTGTCATATTTTGATTTTGTTACATAGAGAAGTTTTACTGGAAGATGGTCTCGTTGCGATTGCGGAACCTCATAAATCTCATTTGACAAATGATTCCCTCCTTCATCTGCAATCTGATACCTGAATTATAGGATTT
>NZ_JBALOS010000096.1:11942-39258 GCF_036962765.1 Neobacillus drentensis | reverse complement strand
AAATGAAGATGAAAAAGAAGTTTTTGTTGTCAGGAATGACAGCGTTGTTATCTTTTAGTTTAATAGCCTGTCAGAGTAGTGAAACTACAAATGGTGATGACTCTAAGGATGGTAATGATTCGAGTAAAAAACAAACCCTTCAAGTGGCGGCGCTTGAATCTGCTTATGGGAAAGATATGTGGACCAAAGTGATCGATGCCTATGAGGATGCCAATCAAAATGTCAACGTGGAGTTAATGGTAGATAAAAATCTCGAGGATGCGATTAGCCCGAATATGAAAGCCGGAAACTATCCGGATGTAGTGTTATTGGGAACCGGGAGGAAATTGGCATTAACAGAAACATTGATTAAGGATAAGGCATTAGAAGATATTACCGATGTTTTGGATAAGACGGTTTTTGGTGAAGATGCCAAAGTTAAGGATAAGCTAGTACCAGGTTTTACTGATACACTTGCCACTGGTCCTTATAACGACGGCAAAACGTATATGGCACCGATGTTTTATAGTCCAACCGGATTATTCTATAATGCCGCCTTGTTAAAAGAAAAAGGCTGGGACGTACCAAAGACCTGGGATGAGATGTGGGCGTTGGGCGATAAAGCGAAAGCAGAAGGAATCTCTTTGTTCACGTATCCTACGACCGGTTACTTTGATGCATTCTTCTATTCTTTATTATTAGAAGTTGGAGGTCCGGAATTCTACAATAAAGCGATGAAATACGAAGATGGCATTTGGGAATCTCCTGAAGCAACGAAAGCATTTGAAATTGTCGGTAAATTAGCGAAATACACTGAGCCAACAACAGTTGCCAATGCAAATGACAAAGATTACACGAAAAACCAACAATTGATTCTCGATAATAAAGCACTGTTCATGCCAAATGGTACGTGGGTCGTTGGTGAAATGAAAGATGCCCCAAGAGCTGATGGCTTTGAATGGGGAATGACAGCGTTGCCGGCTATTGAGAATGGCGGTGACCGTTACGCATTTACGTTCTTCGAACAAATGTGGGTACCTGCTCAAGCTAAAAATAAAGATGCAGCGAAAGACTTCTTAACTTTTGTGTATTCAGATAAAGCAGCAGCTATTTTTGCAGAATCTGGTGCGATTCAACCAATCGAAGGTATCTCTGAAAAGCTGACTGGTGACAATAAACTCTTCTATAGTATCTATGATTCCGGAGCAAAAGCTGGTATGGGTGGATTTGCTGCAACAGAAGCTGTAGAGGGAGTCAGCATGGCAGATACACTATTCAGAACCATCGACAGCATTGTATCAGGTGATAAAAAAGTAAAAGATTGGCAAAAATCCGTTGAAAAAGTGAGTGACCAATTACGGTCGGCATTAAAATAAACAAGTAGTTTTATAGTTCACTAATATAACGGTGAGTAACTCTTCTCACCGTTATATTTATTAGTAGAGGTGATAGCAATGAATAAAACGATAGAAAAAAGGATTTTTATCTTTGTTTGTACGGTACCAGCACTGATTTTGCTAACTATTTTTATGATTATTCCTACCATTCAGGTATTCAGGATGTCCTTATTTAAGTGGGGCGGATTTTCTAATAATAAGGTATTTGTCGGGCTCGATAATTTCAAAATTTTATGGAATGATATGAACTTCTTTCGAGCTCTTCAAAACAGTATTGTATTGATTGTTATCGTTACACTCATCACCATGGTGCTGGCAATCTTGTTTGCCGCTTTGTTAACGAGAGAAAAGATGAAAGGCAACAGCTTGTTCCGGATTATTTTCTATATCCCTAATATCTTATCCGTTGTGGTCATTGCTGGGATTTTTTCTGCGGTTTATGATCCAAACACAGGTTTGTTGAATAATCTACTTGCTTTATTTAATCTTGAGAACCTTCAAAAAATGTGGCTAGGTGATCAAAAAATAGCCATCTTCAGTATTGGCGGAGCGCTCGTTTGGCAAGCGGTTGGCTACTATATGGTCATGTATATGTCCAGTATGGCGAGTATCCCGGAAAGCTATTATGAAGCTTCTTCTTTGGAAGGCGCTGGAAAAATCAGACAATTTTTCAGTATTACCTTGCCGTTGATTTGGAATAACATTCGGACCACGTTAACCTTTTTCATTATCAGTACGATTAATTTAAGTTTTCTTCTTGTCCAAGCGATGACTGGCGGCGGGCCTGACGGATCGACGGAAGTATTTTTAAGCTATATGTATAAGCAGGCTTACACCAATTCTTCTTATGGTTACGGTATGGCAATTGGAGTGGTCATCTTCATATTCTCATTCGCATTATCGGCTATTGTCAGCCGCGTCACAAAACGGGACGTGCTGGAGTATTAGGAGGTCCATGAATAATGATAAAACACAAAGGCATGAGTGCAGAAAAAGTTTATCGCATATTTATCTATGTCGCACTGATTACATTAGCAATTTCGATTATTATCCCGGTTGCATGGGTTTTCTTAGCTTCGCTTAAGCAAAACAAAGAATTTTATGGAAGTCCGTGGGCCATGCCGAAAGGTTTCTATTTTCAAAACTTCATAGATGCATTTGAAAAGGCCAACATGGGAACGTATATGTTAAATTCGGTCATGGTAACTGCCTTGGCGCTTCTTATCTTATTGGTTGTTGCCTTACCAGCAGCGTATGTGTTGGCCAGATACACCTTTAGAGGCAGTCAATTTATGAATACCTTGTTTAAAGCAGGCTTATTTATCAACGTGAACTACATTGTCGTTCCGATTTTCTTGATGTTATTGGATGGGGATACCTTTTTACGAGGACAATTTGGGGATGGATTCCTACTAGACAATTTATTTATTTTAGCTGTAGTTTATGCAGCGACCGCTTTGCCATTTACCATTTACTTGTTGTCTAGTTATTTCCAATCGCTGCCGTCTACCTATGAGGAAGCTGCGTTGGTCGATGGGGCCGGATATTTTAAAACGATGATTTCGATTATGATTCCAATGGCCCGGCCCAGTATCATAGCCGTCATTTTATTCAACTTCCTGGCATTTTGGAATGAATACATTATTGCGTTGACATTGATTCCAGGTCCAAATAAGACCTTGCCTGTTGGTTTAATGAACTTAATGGCAGCTCAAAAATCTGCTGCTAATTACGGCCAAATGTATGCGGGAATGGTTCTCGTCATGCTGCCGACATTGATTTTATATATCATCGTTCAAAAGAAATTGACACAAGGGATGACCCTTGGCGGATTAAAGGATTAGGAGGATTTATATGGAAAAGAGAAAAGGTCGCGTTACCTTGCCAAGTGAGGAAAACTTTCTAAAGGAAACACAAGAATTGATGGAACGTTGGGGCGCGGATGCTATTCGGGATAGTGATGGAACGAAACTGGATGAGACAATAAAGCAATTGGATGCGAAAATTTATACGACTTATTTTGTTGCCCGCGGCAATAATGAGTTCGCGGAGAATCACATGGATGAATGCCAACAGCTTTATTTAATGAGCTTGTTCAACACTGCACTTACGGACAAACTGGAAATTGATTTTATGAGGGGCTATTTTGAGGAACAAGTGCGGCCCGATTACCTCCATGATCCGAAGAAATACTGGGAAGTCATCGACCGGACAACTGGTGAAGTGGTTGATGTTAATGATTGGGTTGTAAACGAAGCGGCAAATCGGGTCTACATTACGAAGGCGATTCCTTGGCACGAATACACGGTATCCTTCTTAGTTTATGCCATTTGGGATCCAACCCAAATGTACAATCATATCACCAACGACTGGGGCGATAAGCCGCATGACATTCCTTTTGATGTCAGGCAGCCACACTCGAATGAATTTATGAACACCTATTTAAAACAATGGCTGATAGAAAATCCGGATACGGATGTCGTGAGATTCACAACGTTTTTCTACCATTTTACCCTTGTGTTCAATAATCTAGGCAAAGAAAAATTTGTCGATTGGTTTGGTTATGGTGCGAGTGTTTCGGTGGCTGCGATGGATGCCTTTGAACAAGATAAAGGCTACCGTTTAAGACCGGAAGACATCGTTGACCAAGGCTATTACAATACTTCCTTTCGAATTCCAACGCCATCCTTTTTAGATTATATGGATTTTGTGCAAAAGTTTGTCGCCGAAGAAGCGAGGAAGCTCGTGGACATTGTTCATGAAAGCGGCAAAGAAGCGATGATGTTCCTTGGCGATAACTGGATTGGTACGGAACCGTATGGAAAATACTTTGAAAATATCGGATTAGATGCAGTGGTCGGCAGTGTCGGAGGCGGAGCAACATTACGTATGATTGCCGATATTCCGCATGTCCGTTATACAGAAGGCCGCTTCTTACCTTATTTCTTCCCGGACACGTTTTACGAAGGGAACAACCCGGTAATTGAAGCCAATGAAAACTGGATAACGGCCCGAAGAGCCTTATTAAGGAATCCAGTTGATCGGATTGGCTACGGTGGTTATTTGAGCCTGGCTTATCAATTTCCGGATTTTGTCTCCTATATTGAAAAAGTGACCGAGGAATTCCGTGAAATCTACGACACGATCAAAGGCATTACACCTTATAGCGGTCTTAAAGTTGCGATTTTGAATTCTTGGGGCAAGCTTCGAACATGGCAGACACATATGGTTGCACATGCCTTATGGTATAAACAAATTTATTCTTATTTAGGCGTATTGGAATCCTTGAGCGGCGCTGCCGTGGATGTTACCTTCATTAGCTTTGATGATGTCATCAATGATGGGGTGCCTGAAGATGTTGATGTCATCATTAATGCTGGCGATGCAGGAACGGCTTTTTCCGGCGGAGCTCATTGGACCAATGAAAAGTTAGTCACCACAATCAGAGCATGGATTCATAACGGCGGCGGCTTCGTTGGAATTGGCGAACCGACAGCCTATCAGCATGGAGGGCATTACTTTCAATTGGCGACTGCCTTAGGTGTTGATAAAGAACTAGGATTCAGTTTATCCACAGATAAATATTTTGTTACTTCTATCGAAGAGCATTTTATTTCTGCTGACAGCACCCAGTTTGATTTTGGTGAAGGAATGAAAAATATATATGCCTTGTCGGAGGAAACGGAAATTATTGAGTATTCCAATGGAGAAGTCCACCTTTCCAGCCATCCATTTGGTGAAGGCAGGGCCGTCTATATCGCGGGGCTCCCATACAGTGAGGAAAACACAAGGCTGTTGATGCGGGCGTTATACTATGCGGCCCATAAAGAGGAAGAATTCCATAAATGGCATGCCAGCAACATCCATTGTGAAGTCCATGCCTACCCATCTATTCGAAAAATGGCGATTGTCAACAATTCGATGAAGGAGCAAACAACGGTTGTCTTTTACGGAGAAGGCAACAGTAAAGTAGTGACGTTGGCACCTAGTGAAATCCGGTGGGAGGAATTCCTAAATGAAAGCTAATATTATAGTCGTTATTAAAATTGCTGTGTTTATCATTTGTCTCGCTTTGATTATCATCGGCCAAAAGACAGCCGGTAAACTCGAACTGGGCATCATGTTAATCGGATTAGCCGGTCTTTTAGGACTTCTTTATGATTACAATCGAAAATACATTTAAAAAAAGTAAAACTTTATTGAGCTGGTTTAAACGCTCGATAAAGTTTTACTTTTTTTAGCGAGGAAGATTTTCTTAAGAAAATTAAAAATAATCCAAATTTCTATATACCTGTTGGGTTGACACTACAAGAGTGGGTGATATAATTTTTTAAAGTAATGTTAGTATGCTTGAAAGGGTGGCCTATTATAATGAAACCACTGCAGTATGAAAGTCTAATTCCACTTTATCATCAATTAATGGAAAGGCTTAAGGATTCTATTGAAAAGGGACTTTGGACACATGGTGATAAAATCCCATCTGAAAATCAATTGATGGATCAATTTGGTGTGAGCCGTAACACCGCTAAAAAGGCAATTGAGGAGCTAGTTCAAGAAGGGATTCTTTACCGAATTCAAGGAAAAGGTACCTTTGTGGCTAAACCAAAATTGCAGCAGTCATTGATGGGGTTTTACAGCTTTAGCAAAGTATTAAAAGAAAAGGGATTGAACCCCAAAGATATCATTCTAAAAATAGAGGAAGTTAAACCAACTGCAAAAATCCGGGAAGCGTTGCAGCTTGGAGAAGACAAGAATGTCATTGAAATGAAACGCCTTCGCTGTGCCAACAATGAGCCTTTTATTTTGGAATCGTCTTTTATTCCGAAAAACTTTATTTCAAATATAGAACAGCTAAAAAAAGTTGGCGAAATATCCTTATATGATTTATTTTCACAAGAATTTAATATCGTGGTAACTAGAGCTAAAGAGGCGTTTGAACCAGTCCTCATTCGTTCTGAGGAAAGTGAATATTTACAAACGGAAGAAGGTCTTCCGGCACTGTTGCTTGAACGAACAGCCTATGATGGCAATGGTGTACCTGTTGAATTTTGTAGATCCATTGTACGAGGCGATCGTTGCCGCTTTTATACGGAACTAACGTAAAAGTTGATTTACTAAAAGTTTCATTGAGTTCAATATAATTCTGAGAAATCTAAAAAATTAATTTAAGTTGATGGGTTGACAGGTTAACTAGGGAAAGAGTATATTCTTATTAGTTATAATTTTCAGTTAAGACTAGCTGGAAGTATCTTTTTTGAAAAAGCCCTGCACTTTCAACCCATTAACTACTCATTGATTGGACATATTCTTTTAGAAAATAACGCCTCATTTTCACGACATTATAAAAATTTACAAGATATATTCGAAATAGGTTAAAAATTTGTTATCCTATTTATGAAAGTACTTAACACATAATTAAGAGGTGTTTTATTAGTGGCAAGATTAAAGGATATTGCGGAATATGTAGGCGTCTCCATCTCTACTGTTTCGAGAGTCATCCAAAATGATCAGACTCGAAATGTTAACCAGGAAACAAAAGCGAAAATTTGGGAAGCCGTTAAGGAGTTAGGGTATATCCCAAATCAGCATGCTCGAAATTTAGTTACCAACAAGCAAGAGAAGAGTAGCGTAAGAACGATGAAAATTGGTTGGGTAGCTAATCCAACACAAGCGGAAATTAACCCATACTTTGCCAAAATTTATACTGGTATACATGATACATTAACAGCTAATGATTATACCCTAATTAGTATTACCAAGGATGAGCTTGAAAATGAGGCCCTGCTTCTTAAGACGATTCATGACTTGGGGATTGAGGGACTCCTGCTGATCGACAGGATTGAAGACAGCCTGATTGACTACATACAGCAAACGATTCCATTGGTTGGATTGGACTTTTTCTATACAGATAAGAATATGGCTGTTGTCGATTACAACCGTGAAGCAGCAATTAAAACGGTGGTTCAGCATTTAGTCGACCAAGGACATCGGGAGATTGGGTTTATTGGCGGCGGGATTAATGAAACGTATGAAAATTTGCAAGCTGAATATCGATTCAAAGGGTATCAATCTGCTATGGAAGAAGCGGGATTTTCTGTCCGGCCTGATTGGGTTATCAATACGAAGTGGAAAATGGAGAATAGCTATGAGGAAATGAATCAACTCATTAAAAGGGATTCGGCTCATTTGCCAACAGCCATGGTTTGTGCCAGTGATATGATGGCCATCGCTGCCATGAGAGCTGTCATAGAAAATAATCTTAGAATCCCAGAGGACATCGCTTTCTTTGGTGTGGATAATATTGAAATGGGGAAATATTCATCACCTCCGCTTTCCACGGTAGAAATTCCTAAATACGAAATGGGAAGAATGGCAGCAAAAACGATTATGGAAATGGTAGAAGAGAAAATTAGACTTCCAATCAAGATCATTTTGCCATTTGAATTAGTCCTTCGTGAATCATCTAATATAAAGCGAACCTAAATGGTTCTTTTTTAAACATCACTCGGAAAACGTTTGGATTAATTTAGGAAAACGATATGCATAAATGCAGTGAATGAATGAGAGGAGAGACTTAAATGAAAACCATGACAGCGATTATTATTGGAGCAGGAGACAGAGGGGCACGAGCTTATGCGCCATATGCCTTGACCTATCCGAATGAATTGAAGATTGTCGGCGTAGCAGAACCAGGCATCGAAAGAAGAACGAAACTACAACAAGCGCACGATATTCCGAATGAACATTGTTATGATTCGTGGGAAGAGGTGTTGGATTCCGACCAAAAAATTGCCGACATTGCGATTATCTGTACGCTTGACCGGGATCACTTTAAACCAACGATGAGAGCGTTGGAGCTCGGTTATCATGTACTGTTGGAAAAACCAATGTCGCCGGATCCGCTGGAATGTATCGCAATGGAACAGGCTGCGAAAAAGAATAACCGGCAGCTGACCATCGGCCATGTACTGAGGTATACCGAATTTTGGTCAACGATTAAAAAGGTGATTGCCAAAGGAGAAATTGGCGAGGTCGTATCGCTGCAATTAAATGAAAATGTAGAAGTAATGCACATGTCCCACAGCTTTGTTCGTGGTAATTGGAATAATAAAGAAAAATCGAGTCCGATGATCCTGCAGAAATCCTGTCATGATATGGATATCATTTCTTTTGTGATGGGCAAGAAATGTAAGCGCATTAGTTCCTATGGTTCGCTAATGCATTTTAAAGAAGAGAATGCCCCGGTTGGTGCGCCGCAGCGCTGTTTGGATGGCTGTCCTGCTGAACTAGAATGTTCATTCCATGCTGGCAGGTATTATCTTGGCGAAGGAAAAGGCTGGGCCAAGAAATTCACCGAAGATTATACGAATGAAGGCATTGTCAAAGCATTACAGGAAACGTCATATGGAAAATGCGTATACCGCTCAGATAATAATGTCGTTGACCATCAAGTGGTCAACATGGAATTCGAGGGCGGAGCAACTGCAACATTTAGTATGTGCGGCTTCACGAGAGAGCAGACACGGATTGTTCAAATTATGGGAACAAAAGGAGAAATCCGTGGAAATATGGAAGAAAATAGCATTTCAATTTTTAATTTCCTCACCAAGCACGAAACCGTCATCAAATTTGACAACCCTGTGGGCGGACACGGCGGCGGCGATAACGGTATCATGAGGACCTTCCTCCAGGAAATTCAATTTGGAAATAACGGGCACAGCGTGTCTTCCGCATCTGCATCCGTAAGAAGCCACCTCATAGCATTTGCTGCTGAAGATTCGAGGTTAAACGAGGGTCAATCTATTAATATCGATGAGTATTATCAGAGTTTGCTAGAAAATATCAAAGCTTAAGAAACGATTGTTCACACTGCGGTTTTCGTAGTGTTGCAATAAAAAGTCATACGTTAAGAACAAAGGTTATGGGGAAAAAAACGTAATGGGAAAACGTTGTTATTGGAGGTGGTTAACGTTATCCGGCGAATTTTAATGGTATGCGAATAATTTTTTTATCGAGAGAAAGACCCTTAAGTTTTAAGAAGTGATTTGGTTAGAAATCTACTAAACTCTATTCGAAGGAAGGGAAATATGATGAAAAAATGGCTAATAATGCTTTTAACCGTAGTTCTAGGATTGCTAGGACTGGCTGGCTGCACTGATAATGATAAAGCATCAAGTGATGGAAAAGTTGAAATTACCTATGGCTTTTGGGATAAAAAACAAGTCCCTGCTATTGAAGAGATTATCAAAATATTTAACGAAAAATATCCGAACATCAAAGTCAAAACAGAGATTTCTCCTTATGGACAGTACTTTCAAAAGCTTGAAACGGCTGCAACGGGCGGCGCTTTGCCTGATGTTCTTTGGATGAATGGTGCTCACGTTGTTCAATATGCAGAGGGTAAGGTCATCCTTCCATTAAGCGACATGGCTAAAAAGGATAACTATAGCTTAGACAATTATCCGAAATCATTAATTGAACTTTATACAGTTGATGGCAAAGTGTATGGAATTCCAAAAGATTACGATACAACCGGCTTATGGTACAACAAAAAAATCTTTGATGATGCAGGAGTGCCATATCCGGATGACACTTGGGATTGGAATAAGTTAAAAGAAGTTGCGAAACAGCTGACAAACAAAGAAAAAGGTATTTGGGGTTATGCTTCTGTAATGGGCAATCAAGGCGGATATTATGATTTCATTTGGCAAAATGGCGGTCATATCATTTCTAAAGATGGCAAGTCGGTTGGATTCGATCAGCCTGAAGCAATCGAGGCACTGAAATACAATATTAGCTTCATTAAAGAAGGCTTGTCACCAACACAGGCGCAAATGACAGAAACTGCTGCTTCTGAATTATTCTCTTCAGGAAAAATAGCGATGATGTTCGATGGTCCTTGGATGGTTCCAGAATATAAGAAAAATCCTGTTTTAAATGTTGCTGTTGTTCCTAAAGGGAAAAAACGCGCAGTAGCGATTCACGGTTTATCGAATGTGATTGCTGCGAATACAAAACATAAAGATGCGGCATGGAAGTTTGTTCAGTTCCTTGGCTCTAAAGAAGCAGCAGACGTATACGCGAAAACAGGAACGGTTATTCCTGCGTATAACGGTACACAAGATGCATGGAAAGACGCGGTTCCAAATTTAAATCTTCAAGCATTCATTGATGGCGCAGAATATTCCGTTCCACTTCCAAGTGTGAAAAATACAGGGGAAATTTGGCAATACGAAACAGATATCCTGAAAAAGGCTTGGAGCGAAGAAGTAAGTGTTGAGGATGCAGTAAAAGAGTTAACGAAAAAAGCAAATGATGCGCTATCTAAGAAGTAGTAGAAAAAATGAAGAGAGGAATGTAGTTCTTCTCTTCAATTTCCTAAAGGGAGGGAATGCTGTGAAACAAATTCCTCTACAGGCAGAAGTGAAAGCAAGGAAAAAATTAACGATTTCCAGCTTAACAAAAACAAGGAAACGTTCCGATTACTTTTGGGCTTATGTGATGATTGCACCTACTATGTTAGGTTTGTTTATTTTTTACTTGTGGCCCATCATCCAGACCTTCTACTTTAGTTTTACCGAATGGGGTGCATTTGGACAGTATGAGTGGACAGGGTTAACGAACTATAAACGGGTGCTGGAGGATGCAACCCTTTTACAATCATTTAAAAACACCGGTATTTATATTATTTTTACTGTGCCAATCGGAATTTTCCTGTCGATTATTGTAGCGGTTCTTTTGAATCAAAAAATCAAAGGGAAATCTGTTTATCGAACATTGTATTTTTTACCCGTGATTACGATGCCGGCTGCTATCGCGATGGTGTGGAAATGGCTTTATAATTCTGATTACGGACTACTAAACTATCTTTTATCCTTAATCGGAATCAAGGGGCCGCAGTGGGTAAGTGATCCGAAAATTGCCATATATTCAATTATTGTTGTCGCGATTTGGAGTGGAATCGGCTATAATATGGTCATTTTCCTCTCCGGGCTGCAAGGGATTCCAAAAATGTATTACGAAGCAGCAGAAATTGATGGCGCAGGTCCCATCAGGGTGTTCTTTAAAATTACCTTGCCACTTCTATCTCCTGTTATTTTCTTTGTGTCAATCATGTCTCTAATCGGAGCGTTCCAAGTGTTTGACTTGATTTTCATGATGATTGGAAAAAGCAGTACGGCGTTAGAAAGTACACAGTCGATTGTTTATTTATTCTATCAGCATGCCTTTGTATTAAATGATAAGGGATATGCGGCAGCCATCGCTATTCTCTTGTTAATTGTTATTCTGATTATTACTGCGATTCAAATGGTCTTACAGAAAAAGTGGGTTCATTATGATTAAAGGAAGTGTTACCATTGGAAAGAACGAGACAGCTTGTAACAAGAAAAACATTCCTTATCCATTTCATCCTGATTGTGGGAGCGGTGGCAATGGTATTGCCTTTTCTATGGATGATCCTCACCTCGTTAAAAACCTATGCTGAGTCCATTCATGTTCCGCCCGTTTTTATTCCAAAGGATTTCCAATGGGGGAACTACAAAGAAGTATTTGGACTCTTACCATTTTTCAAATTTATGTATAATACAATCATTATTACGGTGCTGCGGACCGTCGGCCAGTTGTTTCTATGTTCGTTAGCCGCCTATGCTTTTGCCCGGATTGAATTTCCCGGCAGGAACTTCCTGTTTTTATTAGCGTTAACCGTGTTAATGGTGCCGGGGCAAGTGTTTTTACTTCCCCAATATATGATTATGGTGAAATTAGGCTGGTTGAATTCATTGCAAGCTGTGATTGTACCAGGTTTGTTTAGCGCATTCGGTACGTTCCTCTTACGGCAATTCTTTATGGGGCTTCCAAAGGAATTAGAAGAGGCTGCCCGGCTTGACGGCTGTAACCATTTTCAAATTTACTGGAGAATTATGCTACCGCTAGCAAAGCCTGGTCTGATTGCGTTAGGGATTTTTACCACCCTTTGGAGCTGGAATGAATTGATGTGGCCAATGATTGTCAATAGTTCTCCGGAATCGATGACCCTTTCAGTAGGATTGTCATCACTTCAAGGCCAATATCTGACCAACTACCCGATTCTTATGGCCGGTTCCTTTTTAGCGATCTTGCCAATGCTGATCCTATTTATCTTCCTGCAGAAGCAATTTATTGAAGGAATTGCCGTCACAGGCGGAAAATAAAACAATACATGCGGTCGGGTACGGCCGTATGTATTGTTTTTTCTCTAATTGATAGGAAAATATTACTTTTGTTGGAAATTTATGTAATCAGGTTGACCCATCAACCTTATTTATCATAAAATAAAACTGTAAGAAAATTACCTAAATTTAGACTGAAAGGGAGGAGGCGATGGATCTTCTATTAGAAATAAAAACAGTAAAACATCCTAGTAGGTAGCAAGTTAAATAAAAGGGCAACGTAGTATTAAACTGGTAATGACAACACAACCACTTGTAGTTCACCAACGATCATTTCTCAACCGCCAATTCCATTACATACAGATATTACTTGATCTGCTATTAAAGGTATCACTTAATTACGCTTATTTATAGAGCCAAAGGAACTGCAATTATCGAATAAAGATATGGCGGTTACTGGTGAAGGAGAAAAGATGCAGGGCGTCGCAGCAGCTTTTGCCAAGCTGATTGACGGTGTGATAAGCGAGAGTTCATTAGCGGAACTGAAATGGAGTCTCACTGAAAATGATGGAAATTCACTGCCGGTAACCATGGATTTTACCTTTAATAAACCACAAGAAATGACTAAATTTATAGTTTATAATCGCCCGCAATATACGAACGGAAAAATAAAAAAACTGCGTGCCAAAGCATATACTGAAGCTGGAAAGGAATATGATTTAGGTGCAAAGGATGTTGGAGTTAGCGATAAATCGGTAACATTCAATCTTGCGGAAGCTGCTATACCGTCTGGTACAAAATTTTCAAAGATAACGATCATCTTTGAGGAATCACATAGTGGACCACTTATGTTGTCTGTTGTAGAGGTTGAATTTTATGCGAAGAATCCAGCTTATGTAGAAAATTAGAACTAAAATTAAAACAAGGAAAGGCAGAGGCTATTAAGGGAAGCAGACCAACGTTGGTATACTTCCCTTTCATCTTAAACTTTAACTTTATTATTTCCTTTGGATTGAAGTTAAGCTTTATACCATCATAACCCATAGTGATATGCCATTCTCTCCCTAGTTCTAAGCGGTATGGAATACCTTCATTTCCTCCACAATGCATAAAATATTTTTGTTGATAATCTTTACAAGGAGTTGAGAGGGGGATATACTGGTAATAACCACACTACCACTTGCAACTAGGAGGGGAGATATGACTCGTATTGATAAGACTAGCAGAATTCCACTTTATCTGCAGTTAATGGATATTTTAATGAATAAAATGGAAGCTGAAATAGGAGAAAATGGGCAATTACCGTCTGAGAGGGAAATATGCCAACAGTACGATTTATCTCGGACAACCGTTCGTCAAGCGATAAACGAGCTCGAGAAAGACGGATATATCTATAAAGTGCATGGAAAAGGTACTTTTGTCTCACCGAAAAAAGTTAATCAAGAACTGGTCAAATTTTATTCATTTACAGAAGAGATGAAAAAGTTGGGTAAAGTTCCTATCTCAAAGGTTTTATCGTTTGGTGTTCTTGAGGCCGACCGAAAGATTAGTAATAAGCTTTTAGTTGGTGAGGGCAGTAAGGTTTACTGTTTTTCGAGATTGCGGATTGCTGATGATATACCAATGATGCTTGAAACTTCTTTTGTACCCTATGATTTATTCCCGGGTATAACAAAAGAAGACCTAGAACAGACAGCTTTATACGAGATTTTTAGACATCGTTTTCAAACAGAAATTACAATGGCAGATGAATTATTTATGCCAGTAATGACAGATGAAAAAGAGGCAAAGTTACTAAAGATGCCTCCATCCTTGCCGTCTTTACGTATTGAACGATTAACACATGGGGTAGACAAGGTGATTGAGTATACGAATACCATCGCCAGAGGTGATAAGTTTAAATACCATGTTCGCCTAGAAAATTAATCTAGGTGCGACTTAACTGGTAATGACGTATCTACGTAATTATGTCATGTGGGTCTGCTTTGAACTATTTGCTTTATGGTCAGCTTTTTGCATTATTTAATTCGATTCATTTGGGAAAGGGGCAGGCATTTAATGAAAGCAAGAGAGGGAAGATTAATCTATTCGTCAACTATAGGTGCCTGTCATCCCATGATAAAACGGAGTTACAACTGAATAATGTAAGGGTGACTAGGTTGTCGATCTTCTATCCCTGAAAATTAAAAACATTTAATGCAGACGGATTCGGTCGCATTAAATGTTTTTATCCGTTGGGTTGACCCTAAAGTGGGGAAGAAATAATAGAATTACTTACAACAATCAGATTATTATTCCCATAGTCTAGTTTCTATGAGTTTTTCTTTCTTTCAACTTGTACCAACAACCCGATGTTGGATAGTGTGTAGAAGGGGTTTTTTTGAAGAAAACTCGTCTTCTCGATAACAACAATTTTTTCAACAGATGAGCAAGTACACCATAAATCAAAATTGACAGTAGAGGTAAAAGCACATGAAAATGGCAATTGGCATTGATATTGGCGGGACAAAGGTTGCGGCGGGCATCATTTCGGAAACAGGGGAATTGCTCAAGCGTGCGGAGGTAAAAAGTGAACCTTCTGACAGAGAAAAGATGTTTGCTAAAGTGGTAGAAACAGTAGAACAAGTTCTTGAAGATTCCACTTATTCGCTAGTGGACATGGAAGGTATTGGTGTCGGTGTACCTGGCAAGGTGGATCGAGAGCAGGGAATTGCGGTTTATCAAAATAATTTACCATGGGCCCAGTTTCCTGTCACAGCACGGTTACGGAAGCAATTTGGACTCCAGGTGATTACGATTGACAATGATGTTTATATGGCAGCCTTTGCCGAGTGGAAGGCTGCCCAGGCAAAAAGCGATGAAACGTTTGTCTACGTGACGATTAGTACGGGCATCTCTTGCTCGATCATTCATCATGGATCATTTTTCCGAGGGGCTGGATTTGCCGGAGAGCTCGGCTTGATCCCTGTCCTTTCGAAGGCAGTTGGGCAGAAAATGGAACGGCTTGAATCTGCGTCTGCCGGACCTGCGATAGAAAAGTTAGTACAAAAGGAATTGCAAGTGGCGCATCTGACGACCAAAGATGTTTTTGAACGCTATATGGATGGAGCAATTGAGTATCAGCCCATCATCGATGATGTGACGGACAATTGGGCCCAAGGCCTATATGCGATTTCATGCTTACTAGACCCGCATAAAGTGGTATTCGGGGGCAGCGTCATCGCCAATAACCCTTTTCTGCTTGACATCATAAAGGAAAAACTGAAATCGTACCAAATCCCTGAGCAGCAGCATCTCTTAAGTCACATGTCAATCAGCACGATCAAGCAGGATAATGGCGTTGTTGGTGCAGGATTACGGGTATTCGAACAGAACAAAAAATAAGACTTGTTTTTATTGATTTGCCGATAAACTAGGAAAAATCGCTGATAAATCAGACTAACATGTATCTAAGTTGTGAATTTAAACTACATTATGACTTTTTAGGAGTTTAAACGAGGTTAAAAACACATTTTTGGGAAAATACCCCAAATAAGAGGAGTGTTACATTTGTTTACATTAAGTCAGGAAAAATTAATACCATTAGGGGCATCGATTACAACAGCGGAAATCAAACAACAGCCTGAATTATGGGGCGAAACACTTGCATTGTATAAGGAGAAGCGTCAGCAGATTGAAGAGTTTTTGCAGAACTTGACAGAAAAGCATGAACATGTCCGTGTTATTTTTACAGGGGCTGGAACTTCTGCCTATGTTGGTGACACTGTTACCCCCTACTTAAAGGAAAAAGTCGATGAAAAACAGTGGGACTTGATGAGTGTTCCAACAACAGCGATCGTGTCAAACCCTTACCAATTCTTAAAAGCAGACATCCCGACATTATTGATTTCATTTGCCAGAAGTGGCAATAGCCCGGAAAGCGATAGGACAGTGGAATTAGCGGCACAAGTGGTAACGGAACTCTACCAAATTACGATCACCTGCTCTAAAGATGGGAAGTTGGCACAACGGGCAAAAGGGGATGAGAGCAATCTCTTATTATTAATGCCTGAAAGGTCCAATGACCAAGGCTTTGCGATGACGGGAAGCTACACATGCATGGCTTTAACTGCACTTCTCATTTTTGATTCACTGTCAGTTGAAGAAAAGTTGAACATTGTCGAAACGATACAACGCTTGGGTGAAAGTGTTATTAGCAGAGAAGCAGATATTGAAAAAATGATTACTTCCGACTTTGAACGAATCATTTATCTTGGCTCAGGAGGCTTTGAGGGCTTGGCGAGAGAAGCGCAATTAAAAATATTGGAGTTAACTGCCGGGAAAATTGCCACTTCTTTTGACTCATCACTCGGATTCCGCCACGGTCCAAAATCATTTGTGAATGAAAAAGCGATCGTGTTTGTGTTTGTTTCCAACCAACCGTATACACGCCGTTACGATCTCGATATGCTAAATGAATTGAGACAGGATAACATCGCCAGCTATATTTGTGCTATTGCAGTGGATGGAGACACGAATTATGCCGGTGATACGTTCTTATTTGACAGAGACGCAAGCGCAGTGCCAGATGCCTACTTGTCGCTGCCGTACGTCATGGTCGGACAAACGCTCGCCCTGTTCGCTTCGATTAAAGTGGGGAATACACCGGATACTCCTTCACCAAGCGGAACGGTCAACCGTGTTGTAAAAGGTGTTACGATTCACGAATACAAGTAATTCAGTGGGAAAGGGATGTTCAGTCTTTCTCTTTTCTAAACAGAGGTGCTGATTATGGAACTATTTGTTTACGCAGACAAGTTTTTTCTTGAAGATGGGGTGGCAGGTCCTGGTTTTCTGGAAATAAAAGACGGGAAATTTGGTGCCTTTTTTGAAACATTGCAAAATGAAACGGCTGAGGTAATCGATTATGCCGGACAATGGATTGCTCCGGGTTTAGTCGACACGCACATTCATGGCTTTAAAAATCATGATGTCATGGACAATGAATTTGAAGGACTGATGGCGATTTCCGAGGGGCTGCTTTCATGTGGAGTGACGACGTTTTTACCAACTACGTTAACCTCTGCGCCCGAATCGTTGAACGATGTGGTGGCGATGATTGGAGAAAATTATACGAAGGTGAAGGGTGCCAAAATAAAAGGAATCTTTTTAGAAGGACCATTTTTTACAGAAAAACACAAAGGTGCCCAAAACACGAATTATTTTTGTGACCCTTCGGTCGAATTGCTGGAAACATGGCAAAAGAAATCGGGTCATTTTATCAAAAAAATTGCGCTTGCTCCGGAAAGAAACGGGGCAGTTGAATTTATTGAGTTCGCTGTGAACAATCAGGTTACCGTAGCGCTCGCTCATAGTGACGCGACCTATAATGAGGCAAAACAAGCGGTTGAAAAGGGAGCTTCGATTTTTGTTCATACGTTTAATGGCATGAGCGGGTTACACCATCGTGAGCCGGGAATGGCTGGCGCTGCAATGAATCTGCCGAATGTGTTTGCCGAAATTATATGTGACGGACATCACGTTCATCCTGCTGCCGCTAATATTTTAATGAATGCCCGCGGCAGAAAGGAAACCGTGATAGTGACTGATTGCATGATGGCAGGAGGCATGCCGGAAGGAACCTATCAGCTCGGAGAATTCCCTGTTGAAGTAAAGAACGGGGCAGCTCGTTTGGAGAGCGGAAGTTTAGCGGGCAGTATATTGCAATTAAAAGATGCTGTCAAAAATGTCGTCGCTTGGGGGATCGCGACCCCAGAGGAAGCCATCTACATGGCAAGTACAGCACCTGCGAAAAGTATTGGTATGGATAGGGAATGCGGAAAGATAGCAATCAGCCATGATGCGGATTTTATTGTACTGACACCGGAGCTCGAATTAACGGCGACGTATCTTGATGGTGTTTGCCGGTTTCAAGCTGAAAACTTGATTGGGAAAGAGGGAGTGCGATGATTTTAGCTATCACGATGAATCCATCTTTGGATATTTCCTATCCGATTCAAGAATTCAAACTGGATGAAGTAAATCGTGTAGAGCATGTTTGTAAAACCGCCGGTGGAAAAGGCTTAAATGTGGCCCGTGTCGTCAAACAGATGGGAGAAGACGTCCTGGCGACAGGTGTGCTTGGCGGAAATATTGGTGACTACATTGTTCAGGAATTGACGAAAAGCGGTATCGGAAATAATTTTTTAAAAATCAATCAAGAATCAAGAAACTGTATTGCCATTCTCCATGATGGCAAGCAGACGGAAATTTTAGAATCCGGACCGACACTTTCAGCGGAAGACAGTGCAGCTTTTTTAGAAAAATATCGTGAATTACTGACTGCTGCTTCACTTGTAACGATTTCGGGCAGCTTACCAAAAGGGCTTGAGCCTGGGTTTTACCGTGGGATGGTAGAAATGAGCCGAGAGATGGGTATTCCCGTGATTGTTGATACATCAGGGGAGCCGCTCCGACAGGTTTTGCGACATAAGGTAAAACCATTTGTGATTAAACCGAATATAGCGGAGCTATCTCAGCTGCTGGGTGTAGAGGTGGAACAAACCATAAGCAGTTTGAAACAAGTACTAACCAATGAATGGTTTCATGGGGTTGAATGGGTTGTCGTTTCGATGGGCGGGGATGGTGCCTTTGTTAAGCATGGTACGGATTATTACCGGGTTACCATTCCTTTGATTGACGTGGTGAACCCTGTCGNNATTAAATCGAAAGCAGTCAGTTCCAGACGTTCTGAAAACAGCCATGACGACTGGCCTGCTCAATACGATGCAAGCAGGAACAGGTTATATTGATCGAGCTAATTTCGGCAAATTTTTTGAGTTGGTAGAGGTTACGAAAATAGATTAATTGGATAAAAGCCAATTTTTTTTAATAGGTGAGTTTACGCATAGATTATATAGGGGTGATTGTCGATGTTAGAATTAACGAAAAATAAAGTAGCGGCTCTTAAGCGTTTATCGGATGAGAATGGGATTATCGGAGCTTTGGCAATTGATCAACGCGGTTCATTAAAGAAAATGATTTCGGCAGGAAATTCAAGTTTTGTCGGAGATGAGGGAATCGTCCGCTTTAAAGAATTGGTTTCTGAAGAGTTGACACCTTATGCGACATCAATCCTATTGGATCCGGAATATGGTCTGCCGGCTGCAAAGGTCCGCCATCCTGAAGCTGGATTATTGGTGGCATATGAAAAAACAGGCTATGATGCAACATCCGTGGGCCGTTTGCCTGATTTATTGCCGGAATGGTCTGTTAGAGGATTGAAGGAAGCTGGAGCAGATGCGGTTAAATTTTTACTGTACTATGATGTGGATGAAGATGAAAAAATTAATGACTATAAGCATGTTTATATGGAACGAGTCGGGTCTGAGTGTGCAGCAGAAGACATTCCGTTTTTCCTCGAGATTGTGACATATGATGCCAAAAATGATGATGTGAAAAGTTTAGAGTATGCCAAAGTGAAGCCGCATAAAGTCATTGAGGCGATGAGAGAATTCTCCAAGCCACAGTATAAGGTGGACGTTTTGAAGGTAGAAGTTCCTGTGGATATGAAGTTTGTGGAGGGATATGCGGAAGGCGAAACAGCTTATACCAAGGAAGAAGCATTTGCGTATTTCAAAGAGCAAAGTGAAGCAACAGATCTGCCGTTTATCTTCTTAAGTGCCGGCGTAAGTGCAGAGTTATTCCAGGAAACATTGAAGTTTGCCAAAGAATCCGGCTCAACCTTCAACGGTGTCCTCTGCGGCCGGGCAACTTGGAAAAATGGCGTTGCTCCCTTTGCTGAAAATGGGGAACAATCCGCACGTGCATGGTTACAAGATACCGGCAAAAAAAATATCCAAGAACTAAATATTGTCTTGAAAGAGACAGCAAGCCCGTGGTTTGAAAAAATCGTAGGGTAAGGAAGCAAGGAAAGGAAGCGCGGGGGAAGTTTTCGCGCTTCCTTATTTTTTTGCTTTATTTTTCTTCGTGTTTTTGCATTTCGGTATTGTGAAGGAGATAGATTGGTCACCCATTTATGGACTGTGCAAAGTATACTGGGAAAAAAGCCGGGAATGGTCGATATATTATCTGGAATTGGGAAGCTGGGTGCTTCAAGCAAAATGTTGCTTTCATGGATACACGTTTGGAGGAAGTACTCAATTGGTGAAACACCGACAGATTTCTTGAAAGAATGGGCAAGATAATATTTGCAAGATATCTAAAAAACAAAACAAGATGTTTATTGTGAAAACGCTTTTTCATTTGTATACTTTGTCTAAAAATAGTAAAGAGGATGAAAAAGAAAGTTTTGTAGGCTCAAATGGCAGCCTTGTTATCTAATAGTTTAATAGCCTGGCAAATGTTATGAGGAATCGCTGGTATTCGTTTGTGAAGGGAATGTTGGAAAAAAGGAAGAGGAGCGTAAAATATGTTTACTTTAAGTCAAGAAAAATTAGTGTCTTTAGGTGCATCGATTACAACATCGGAAATCAAGCAACAACCAGATTTATGGGGTGAAACCTATTCATTGTATACGAAGAAACGAGTAGAGATCCAAGCTTTTTTACAAAAACTGGCTGAACAGCATGATCGTATCCGTGTTATTTTTACGGGTGCTGGAACCTCTGCCAATGTCGGTGAAACGTGCCTTCCTTATTTAAAAGGAAAAGTAGATGAAAAAAAGTGGGAATTGCTGAGTGTGCCATCAACCACTTTGGTATCTAATCCCTATGAATTTTTTAAAGCAGATTTCCCAACCTTGTTGGTTTCATTTGCTCGAAGCGGCATCAGCCCCGAAAGCTTGGCTGCCGTAGAATTAGCTGAACAACTAGTAAAGAACTTATATCAGCTAACGATTACCTGTGCAAAAGATGGTGAGTTAGCGAAAAGGGCAAAAGGAGAGGAAAACAATCTTTTGTTGTTAATGCCCGATAAAGCCAATGATCAAGGATTTGCCATGACCGGAAGTTATTCGTGCATGACGCTAATGGCATTACTCGTTTTTGATCCGCTATTTGTCGAAGAAAAATGGGCGATTGTCCAAATCATTCGCCAAATGGGTGAAAGTGTCATTCTTCGTGAAGAGGATATCCAAACTATCATCGATTGCGATTTTGAAAGGATCATTTTCCTTGGCTCCGGAAGTTTAGAAGGCTTGGCGAGAGAAGCACAGTTAAAAATAGTAGAACTGACAGCCGGTAAAATAGTCACCTCATTTGATTCCCCGTTGGGATGCCGACATGCTCCTAAGTCATTCGTTAATGAAAAAGCATTGGTGTGTGTGTTTGTTTCCAATCATCCTTATACTCGCCAATATGATTTAGATATATTACAAGAATTGCATCGAGATAACATTGCCAAAAACATTTGTGCTATCGAGGTCGATGGAAAAACGAATTATGACGGGAACACATTCTTATTCGACAGAGATGCCCAATCCATACCGGATGCTTACTTAGCATTACCTTTTGCCATGATTGGGCAAACAATCTCACTGCTTGCTTCCGTAAAAGTCGGTAATACACCTGATACCCCTTCACCAACAGGAACGGTTAACCATGTGGTAAAAGGCGTAACCATCTACGAATATAAGGGAAGCAAGGAGGACGGTTCTCTTGCTTATTCAATCTGAATTCATAAGTTTAATAAACTTAAATGGAATTATTATTACCAGGGTACTTACCCGAAAATTCGTGTTCCATAGGATATGCTCTCATAAAAAAAGCGAATAGTGATAGGCATTGTTCGTTTTTTTATGCAATTCACTAAAAAAACAATATTACTAAAAATTTGAACAATATCTTTATTGTGTAAGCGCTTTAACAAAAGTAAGCTAGATTACAAGTAGAAGGTGGTGTTTATTGTTAATTTTATCAATAAAAAAGGCATCGTCATCTATCAAACTATTATTTTCAAAGGAGGAGAGGAATTGGGTAGAAAGTATTACAAGAGATTGACTAATACCCTGCTAGCACTTGTGTTATTTTTGCCAACATTTTTAACGGGGTTCATTCCACCGTTACGTGCAACAGCAGAAGTAACGAATCCATGGGTTACCATTTCAACTGGAGGAAATGAAGTAAATGAAATTGTCACCCAGAACGGTAAGGCTTATGCATTGCTTGGATCAGGTGCTGGAAATGACAATGGGGTTAAAGCTGCTATTTTTCAAGAAAAGGATGAAGCAGCAAAAGAATCAGGAACGATGGAATATACCTTTATTCCCAAATTGAATGCGGCAGATACTAGATTTGGTTTCTATCCACATTATAGTGACCCTAATAACTTTGTATTTGTAGGGTATGACTCACTCGGCTGGTTCTATGAGTACAAATATCAAGGCAGTGGAACTTGGCTGCAAACTAGACCAGACATCCCACTTCCTGAAGCTGGGAGCAAACATTCCATTAAAATTGATTATAGCGGAGCCACTTTGAATGTTACTTTAGATGGAAAAGATTTATTTGGACCGGTTACATTATCAAATGATGTAAATAAGCTGCTTACAGGTAAGGAAGCGGTTAAACTTGGTGCTTTTGGTGGTAAAAACAGCCAAGTACTCATTGAATTGGGAGATGCTCCAGGAGATGGAGGTCAAATGCCGGGAGAAGAAGAACTTGTCGACATTACTGATAACCAACTTGAAGAAGGTGATTTTAAAATCATCTCTGGCAACGGAAGCGTTACCTATAATCAAGATGGTTCAGCAACTTTCCATGTTACCTCTACCCAAAAGAATCGAATTGTCTACAATAAAATGAAAGCAATTAAGAATGGTATTTTTGAAGCTGATATTACTCCAGGAACAGGCGCCATGAACCGTTTTGGTCTAATCTATCGTGTGCAAAATCCATCTGCATACACTTATGTAGGTACTGGAGATCAAAATAATCAGTATTTTGGAGAAATCTTTGGTCCTGCTAACAGTTGGACAGCGATGACCTCAGACGTTCCATTAGAAGCAAATAAAACCTATCATTTACGTATAAAATTCGCGGATGATTTAGCTACTTTATACATTAATGATAAAAAGGTGAATACCTTTACATTGTCAGGCGGTGTCGATCAAGTAGGGTTACTTGGATTTGAAAAAAGCCGCGGTGCTGCCAACATCACAATTTCAAACATCAAAATTAAAGAATATGTTCCACCTAAAGCGCCAGATACCGCGCCAGTAGAGGATAAATTAAGCTCCGACTTTATGGATGTCATTATTGACCAAGTATTCCCTCGTGTCATCGAATACCGGGTTGGCGATAAGGTAATGGATGGACAAAAATCTCCTGTTTACGGATTGAAAGTGAACGGCACTCTTTACTATCCAGAAGTAAGCTTTGAAAAGCTGAGCGACAGTGAAGCGTTGTATACATTAAAGGTAATCGATGAATATGAAAACCTTGATGCTGTATTTAAAGTTTCTTTAAAAGTCCAAAAAAATAAAGTGATCTATACCTTTGAAGAAATCACCAATGCCGGAAGTGCCAAAATTGAAACGGTTGAATTGGCCGATTTGAACTTTATTTCCGTCAATTCTGCTCAAACCAATGCTAAAGCCAAATTAACGAATCTTAGCAGCGATGTGACCAAACCTGGGGATGTCGATGTCATTGTCGATTCAACTTTGGGTGGCATTGGAACTTCAGAAAGATTCTATGCTGCTTTCCTGTCAACGGACAAATTAAGTGCAGGTGTATGGTCCAGTTCAGAAGTCAATGGCTACCGTAACCTTGTGGCAAATCGTTATCAAAGTAAAGATGGTACGAAAGCCATCGGTATCGGTTCTAGTTTGCTTTATTCTCAAAGAGAATTTATGCCGAAACCACAATCAAAAAAACCTACTGTAAAAATTGCAATTGCTGACGATTTGAATAAAGATGATGAAATTGACTGGCAGGACGGTGCGATTGCTTACCGAGAAATCATGCAAGACATAAAAGGATCAGAAGATGTAAACAATCTTGTCGGCACACGCATTGCCATGAATTTTGGATCACAAGCACAACAGCCATTCTTAAAAACATTGGATAATGTTAAAAAGGTAGCTCTCGCTACAGATGGATTGGGCCAAGCTGTTCTGTTAAAAGGATATGCGAATGAAGGACATGACAGCGGTCACCCGGATTATGGTGATGTCGGTGAACGGATGGGTGGTGCTGACGATTTAAAAACACTTATTAGTGAAGGTCATAAGTACAATTCTGAATTTGGTGTCCATATTAATGCCCAAGAAACGTATCCTGAAGCAAAAGCTTTTAGTGAGGATTTTATTGATGGTCCAAATTCCAAAGGCTGGGGCTGGTTAGATCAATCCTATACTATCAATAAATTAAAAGATTTATATTCTGGGACGCGTGCAAAAAGACTGGATGAATTGAAAGCTGCTGCACCGGGTCTTGACTTTATTTATTTGGATGTATGGTATCAAGATCAGTGGGAATCTGATAGAGTTGCAGAACAATTTATGGATAGAGGTTGGAGAGTATCAACCGAGTTTGGTACTTCTATTGCCAATTATTCAACCTGGCAGCACTGGGCAACGGATAAGAACTACGGTGGGGCAGCCAGCAAGGGAATCAACTCAGAAGTACTTCGCTTTATTAGCAATCACCAAAAAGATTCTTGGGTGTTGAATTGGCCTGAAGCAGGCGGAACAGCTGATCATCCATTGCTTGGAGGATTTGAATTAGCCGGCTTCGAGGGATGGCAATCTGATAAGAACTTTGACCATTTTATTCGGATGACATTCGATACAAATCTTCCAACTAAATTTTTACAAAAGTATTATGTCACAGATTGGTCAGATGTCGAAGGTGATAAAAACAAAACAAACTTGGAAAAGGAAATTAAATTGGCGGACCCAAGTAATGGGGATGATGTTGTTGTAACAAGAAAAGACAACTCCAGAGAGCGTGTCATTACACTTAATGGAAATGTTGTCCTTGATGGACATACTTATTTAATCCCGTGGGTAGAACAGGATTTCAGGACTCCAACACCAAATTCCAAAAAACTGTATCACTGGAATTTGGAAGGCGGAACAACTACATGGACGCTCCCGAATGAATATTCAGATATATCTAAAGTTTATGTATATAAATTGACCGATCAGGGTAGAACAGATGTGCAGAAAGTCAAAGTGGTCAATAATCAAGTAACATTGACGGCTGAGGCAGCGACACCTTATATTGTCGTACCAGAAAAAAAGGAGAAGGGCTTACAAATCGAAGACTGGAGCAAAGGTGCTCATGTCTATGACACAGGATTCAATTCAGGAACAGTCAAAGATGAAGATACAAAAGTTGCTGGTGACAAAGATGCTGTAAGTGTCATCAGAACGAATCAAACTGGCGCTGCCCGAAATTTAAGCAGCGGCGACTATTATTTGAATATGGAAAGTCCTTCTCGCTATACAACCGTTACACGTACCATTACTGGCCTTGAATCTGGCAAAGATTATGTAGCAGAGGTCTATGTAGAAAATAATAGTGATGTAAAAGCCGGAATAAAAGTAAGTAGCGAGGGAAAAGATGTAAGCAATTACACGGTGCGGAGCCTGCAAAAGAACTTTGTAAAAGCAGACTCACATGCTACGAACGATGGGTACAATAGCAAAATGCAAAGGATGCAATTAAGCTTTACGGCTACATCTAAAAAGGCTGAATTAATTCTCAGCCGTGAGGCCGGAGAAGGAAATACTAAATTTGATGATATACGAGTCGTTCAAAAATCTCTGAAAAATGATGTTTCACCTGGGGTATTTGAACAAGATTTTGAAACGGTCGCGCAAGGAATTTACCCATTTGTTATTGGTAATACGGAAGGTGTTGAAGACAACAGAATTCATTTGTCTGAATTACATGCACCGTTTACTCAAAAAGGATGGGCAGGCAAAAAATTAGTAGATGATGTCATTGAAGGAAATTGGTCCGTTAAAGTAAATACTGGAAACAAAGGCTTAGTGTATCGCACCATTCCGCAGCACTTCCACTTTGAACCAGGAGTAACCTATAAAGTATCCTTTGACTATCAAACTACTGCCAATTCCTATCGCTTTATCTCAGGGGATCAAGAGATTGATGCACGAGATATTACGGTTGCCAATGGACTGAGTTCGAATAATACTCTTCCGGCATCGATCAATACCAAAACTGCAGAGTTTACTGTAACTGGTTCCGAGAATAAGCAAACGTATATTGGAATTTTCAATGATGGAACTAGTTTGAATGGAGATACCGGGGCAGGAACTTTTGTTTTAGACAATCTTCGAATTGAACGTTTAGCAACAGGTTTGAAGGTTAAAGATACAACAATTTCTCCTGGCGAATAACTAGATTTAAAATCACTGAAAACATTTACTGAAGACTCCAAAGGAAATGATGTAACCAGTTTAATTTTTATTGAAAAGGATATTTGGATATAAACAAACTAGGGAGATACACTATTATCCTCACCTAGAAGAAGTATTCGCTGATATCGTCCAAACTGCTTCTGTCACAATAATGTATTAATATTCTGCTAAAACTATACAGGTTCGTCCGTCCCCTTTCGCTAAAAAAGCGAAAGGGGATTTTTTATTTGCGAAAGAAATTAAAGAGAGGAGGCAATATTGGAATGAATGATTAAGAGGGAAATAAGAACTAAAAAAATAGATTGGCTTGTTATATGATTGAATGGAGCACCACCTTTTAAAACGAGAAAAGATGGTACCTTTGTTTGTAATTTAATTTAAGGGTCAATCCATTTTCACATTAATCACTAAGTGATTAATGCGTCAGCATTCGGGAGTGGAATTTAAAATGTTCTAAAAAT
>NZ_JBALOS010000096.1:7785-11937 GCF_036962765.1 Neobacillus drentensis | reverse complement strand
ATCTGAGCGTATCCATGCTAAACCTACATTTACTTGTTCGTAATCTATTATGTCGAGAGAGACAATTTCGCCATTTATAACAGAAGGATCATTTTTTATGGAAAAGTCAGGCCCGAAGCTAATTCCTAATCCTTCAATGATTGCTTTTTTTATTACTTCTGTATTATCTGATGTAAATACAATGTTCATATGTCCAAATTTACTAATTAAATTATTTGCAAATCGTTTCACATAATCACCATTATAGAGAACAACGTTTTGTGTGATTAGTTGTTGGGGAGTTATAGATTTATATTTAGCTAATGGAGAGGATTTGCCGACGTACACCTGCATCTTACCTTCAAGTACCACCTCAAATAGTAGATCCTCTCTTTTTTTTAATAAATCTTCGTAAACGGTGATTAGGCCAATGTCAATCTGTTTATTTTGGACATGTTCAATAATATGCTGGACAGCTTTTTCTGAAATTTCTATATTCACATTTGGATAGGCATTTTTAAAAGAAGATAAAGGTTTTAATAGGAACAGCATAAAGCCAGGTATAGCTGATAATTTTAAATTTCCGGAAAATACAGTGTTATAGGCTTGGGCTTCATCTTTAAATTCTTGAAGTTTTGTTAATACTTCATATGCCTTTTTAATTAACGCTTTTCCTTCATCAGTGGGAACGGCGCCGAGTCGTCGGTGGCGTTTAAATATTTTAACGCCCAGTTCATCTTCTAATCTAGTAATGGATTGACTGATTCCCGATTGAGAAATATGCAGATTTTCTGCTGCTATAGAAATAGAACCTGTTTCCGCAACCTTTACAATGTATTCCAATTGTTCAATATGCATAGAAATTCTCCTTTTGATTTAGAAGCTTAGCTTATATATTCATCAGTATTAGTAATTTTATTTAAGTGTAAATTATATATATAATAAATTCAAGTAATTCCTAATTTTCTTAAATTTTAAAAGATTGGAGGAGAAAGAAAAGAATGGTTTTGAATTTGAATGAGAATCTAAAGAACAGTGCAGCAAGATTTCCAAGTAATATCGCCTATACATTCATGAATCAAAGTAAAACATATGCAGAACTTGATAAATTGGTAGATTGTGCTGCATCCGGTCTATCCGCCGCAGGCATCACAAAGGGTGATAGAGTCGCTCTAATGCTTGGTAATTGTCCTGAGTTTGTAATTGGTTTCTTTGGGATCCTTCGGGCAGGTGCAGTGGTTGTTCCGATTAATCCGGCCTACACTTCGGGAGAAATTTCCTATATTTTATCGAATAGCCAAGCCAAAGCTGTGATTGCTCATTCATCTTTAGAAGAGACAATATCTCCATTGAGAGAGAAACTAGAAAATTTGAAAATGGTTATCTACACAGATTCAATCGAGTCCGAATGGACTTGGGAGTGTCTCATTCAGGAACCATCAGAAATTTTTGAAAGCCCTTCCATTGAAGGGGAGGATTTGGCGGTTATTCTATATACTTCCGGCACAACTGGTAAGCCGAAAGGTGCCATGCTGTCCCATCGAAATATGGCATCCAATGCTGCTTCGGTGTCCCAGCTTGCTGAGTTCACTGAAGAAGATCGTATCATTGCGGTTCTTCCTATGTTCCATGTGTTTTGTATGGCGACTTGCATCAACATTCCTATTGCTTGCGGGGCAGCCATTGTAATTGTTCCGAAATTTAGCCCAACTGAAGTGATCAACACGATTAGAAGAGAGAAAGCGACATTATTTGCCGGAGTTCCGACCATGTTTAGCTTTTTGTTACAGGTGCCGGGAGCGACCGCAGAGGACTTTTCAACGATACGGGCTTGTTTTTCAGGCGGTGCTTCGATTCCAGTTGAATTATTACATAGATTCGAAGAGAAGTATAAGGTTCACGTTTTAGAGGGTTATGGCCTTTCTGAAACGGCTCCCGTAACAGCCTTTAATCCGTTACGGGGAACACGGAAACCAGGCTCTGTAGGTATAGATATACCAGACGTGAAGAATAAAGTGGTGGATCCGAATGGAATGGAAGTTCCAAGAGGAGAAATCGGCGAGTTAATTGTAAAAGGTCCCAATGTAATGATGGGGTATTTAGGAATGCCGGAAGCTACATCTTCAGCATTGAAGGATGGATGGTTTTATACAGGTGATTTGGCGCGAATGGATGAAGAAGGGTACATCTATATCGTGGACCGTAAAAAAGATATGATCATCGTTGGCGGGTACAACGTCTATCCGAGAGAAGTGGAAGAAGTATTATATCAACATCCGGCCATTGTGGAAACAGCCGTAGTAGGGGTTACGGATAAAGAATATGGAGAGATTGTAAAGGCTTTCGTTATATCTAACGATGAGAGCATAACGATGGTTGACATCTTGCATTTCTGCCAGGACAAGCTTGCAAAGTACAAGCTGCCAAAACAAGTGGAATTTATGAAGGAATTACCTAAGAACAGTACAGGTAAAATTTTGAGAAGAGCTTTGCGGGTTGAACAAGTGGAAGTTTAATCAGTTTGATAGAGATATATTCTAAAAAACATTTGTGGATTTTCAGGAGAGTAAATAATAAGGAGGAATTTCGATGAAAGCAGCGTTACAAGTTTTGGAATTTCCACTCTATATAAACGGGGAGTGGAAGCCTGCATTAAGCGGAGAAACGTTTGAGGTAGTAAACCCTGCAACTGGTGAGGTCGCGGCAAAGGTAGCGAAAGCCGGGATCGAAGATGTGGAGGCGGCCGTTTCCTCTGCAAAACAGGCCTTTGATTCGGGAGTATGGTCAAAAAAATCTCCACAAGAACGTGCTCATGTACTTGTCCAATTTGGAAACAAGATTATTGAACATGCTGAAGAATTGGGTTACTTAGAGTCGATTAGTTCGGGAGCGACAGTTCGACGGCTTTCAAACCTAGACATCCTATCTATTGTAGATCTCTTACAGCAGACGGCAAAGTTTACTGTAGAGTATCCGTATGTTGAGTCTCTTCCTACTTTACCATTTCCTGGACCAAGCAATAACCAAGTCTGGCGTGAGCCGCTTGGGGTTGTAGCAGCTGTGACTGCTTGGAACTTTCCAATGATTTTAGCGATGTGGAAAATTGCTCCTGCGTTGGCAATGGGGAACTCGATCGTAATCAAACCAGCATCCAATACACCGCTATCTACCTTGAAATTAGCGGAATTGGCAGCTGAAGCAGGAATCCCGGCAGGTGTATTCAATGTTGTATCTGGCCCGGGTGCCAGCATTGGAGAAGCGCTTGTCACGCATCCAAGTGTAGACAAAGTGGCTTTTACCGGTTCTACAGAAGTAGGGAGCCGCATTATGGAGCAGGCATCTAAAACGGTGAAACGCGTCACGCTTGAGTTAGGTGGGAAATCACCGGCAATCGTATTGCCTGATGCTGACATGAGCATTACCATTCCTGGCATTTTATTCGGATTCTTGACACACTCTGGGCAAGTTTGTGAATCCGGTACGCGTGTATTAGTACATGATTCCATTTATGACCAAGTCATTGAACAATTAGCTGAACTTACAAGCACGATTAAAATTGGAAATCCATTAGATATCGCGACGGGAATGGGACCGATGGTATCTCAGCAACAATTGGATACCGTACTTTCTTATATTGAATCCGGTATTCAAGAAGGGGCGCGATTGGTTTGCGGAGGAAAGCGTGCCATAGTAGAAGGATTTGAAAATGGCTATTATATTGAGCCTACTATTTTTGCGGATGTTCATAATGACATGAAGATTGCTAGAGAAGAAATCTTTGGTCCTGTTCTTTCAGTCATCCGTTACTCCACAGTTGAGGAGGCAATCGAAATTGCGAATGACACGATTTATGGATTAGCAGGTGGAGTTTGGACAAAGGATGTAAATAAAGGAATGAAAATAGCCCGTGAATTAAAGGCTGGAACGATCTGGATCAATGATTGGCATATGCTCCGTAGTGACGCGCCATTTGGGGGATACAAGCAAAGCGGTTTCGGGCGCGAATTAGGCCGTCATGCACTGGACGAATATTCGCAGCTAAAGCATGTTCACTGTTCACTCGTACCTGAAGTAAGCCAAAGACCTTGGTACCAAATATTATTGGGATAAAACAGATTATTTTATTAAGACAAGGCTATCTTAACGCTTAATGCTGATTTTGGCACCCTGTTG
>NZ_JBALOS010000096.1:304-7770 GCF_036962765.1 Neobacillus drentensis | reverse complement strand
GGACCGCCCGCGGAAAGCGCAGCGCTTGGAGTGGAAGTCAACAGGCAACTTTAACCTAGCCTATACAAAAATAATAAAGGGTGATTCTATGTCGACATCATTTTTTCAATTTTCAGTTCGTACGGTTGTAAATAGCGGGGCGGGATCAAGAACTTTGCTTCCTGAGATGATAAAAGGGCTTGGGGGTAAACGAGCAGTACTTTTCACGGATAAGGGTTTAACCCAGGCCGGAATTACAGCTCAAATTAAAGAATTATTTGAAATCATGCCGGGTACGCCGGAGCTGGTTGGAGTGTTTGAAGATATTGAACAGGACGCAAAAGGCGAAATTATTAATCGTGGAGCTCGTTTCTTTAAAGAGTGCAACGGTGATTCCTTAATTGCTCTTGGCGGCGGAAGCGTTTTGGATACGGTAAAAGCGATCAAGTGGATGCTCCATAAAGGTTTGGATGATATACGGGATTCTCTGCTTACCGGAAATGTGATGGAGTGGTGGCCAGAAGCCCAATATATTTTTATTCCGCATGTAGCTATTGCGACAACGGCGGGAACTGGTGCTGAAGTATCACCGGTGGCCGTTATCCTTAATGAAAAGCTTGGAATAAAAACAAATCTTCTTCATCCATTTATCAATGCGGATATGGCTATTCTGGATCCGGATTTAACGGTAGGTCTTCCTCCTAAAATCACTGCCTTTACCGGATTTGATGCATTAACTCATGCAGTGGAGGCTTATTTTTCACAAAAGGCCAATCCGATGACAGATGCCTATGCAATTCAATCGATTCGAATGATTGTAGACAATTTAGAAACTGCTGTTCGAAAAGGGGACGATCTTTCAGCAAGAGCGAATATGCTAATGGCAAGTTCGATGGCTATTTCTGCTTTTTGCCTTGCAATGAATGCGGTTCCAGTTCATAACATGGCACATGCGTTAGGGGCAAAATTTCATATCCCGCACGGGCTAGCTAACGCTGTATTGTTGCCGAATGTAATGGAGTCCCTGCCGACGTACTATTTACCAAGAATTATGGGGTTCGCCCAAGCGTTGGGTATAGCAAATCCAACAGAACAACCCGAAAAATGTTTAGAGGAAGTTGTCCAATATATAAGGGATCTCCGCAAAGCAGTGAATTTGCCAGACACTTTTGGTGAATTTGAATGTAACGAAGAGACACTTCAACATTTGGTACCAGCTGTTCATAATGACCCTGCCGGAGTTTTCTATAAGATACCAGCCACGATTATCACCAAAGTAATAAATGAAGTTTTCGAGGTACCTGCGATAAAGGCTTAATCTCGTTTACAAGATGTAAAGCGCTAATTTTACATTTCATAATCTGGCAATCTAGTTATATGGAAAACACTTGAAAACTTCCTCTTAATGTTTGGTTGGAGAACTGACATTATAGCCAGGTAGTCAAAAGTGTTTTCCTTTTTTAAAATTTTAAAATAATAATCCTTGGAGGTTTGTATGAAAAGTAAAGTTTCAACTCAACCTATGTCCGCTTCTTCTTTTACAAAAAAGGCAAATTTAGCAGTGTACGAATCTCTAAATTTCGAGGATCGGCAGGATTTTGAAGATGCAATCCGAGGATTTATTGCACCTTTAGAATCTACCATTATTAAAGATGATTCTGGGGAAGTCGTCTGGGACATCGATAAGTTAGATTTTCTAAACGACACGGCTCCTGACACAGTGAATCCAAGTTTATGGAGAAATGCCCAATTACAGGCTATCTCGGGTTTGTTTGAAGTAGTAGAAGGGGTTTATCAAATTCGTGGACAATCAATCGCTACCACTTTCTTTTTTGAAGGTAAACAAGGAGTTATTGTCTGTGATGCATTAGGAAGTACTGAATCTGCTGAAGCTGCAATGGAATTATATTATAAGCATCGTCCAAGAAAGCCAGTTTCAGCCATCATTATTAGTCAAAGTCATGCAGACCATTTTGGCGGTATTCAAGCAGTTCTAAAATATGCAGAGAATCCGGATATTCCAATTATAGTTCCCCAATATTTTACAGAAGAAGCATTAAGTGAAAATGCGCTATTAGGTACTATTATGGCGCGTCGTGCAGAGTATCAGTTTGGTAAAAATATCCCAGATGGCACGATTGGCTCTGTATCTATAGGTATAGGTAATACGATGAGTTCTGGGACGATGAGTTTTGCGCTCCCTACGGTTGAAATAGAAAACGAAATCCAAACGATGGAAATCGATGGAGTAACCTTTCAATTTTTGTTAACCCCAAACACAGAAGCACCGGCTGAAATGCATTTTTATATCCAAGATTACAAAGCATTATTTGTATCAGAGAACGCTAATCAATTGATGCATCAAATTTATACGGTAAGAGGGGCAAAGACTCGGGATGCCTTACATTGGGCTAATTCACTCGATAAAACAATCGATTTATTTGAAGATGAAGAGATTGATGCCTTGCTCATGATCCATGCATGGCCTGTTTGGGGCAAAGATCAGGCATTAAACCATTTGAAAATGCAACGTGATTTATATAAATATATGCACGATCAGACAGTGCGTTTAGCCAATCACGGATATACGATGGATGAAATAGCTGAGACAATCAAACTTCCAAAAGCATTGGATACTTATTGGGGGAATCGTGGGTATTATGGTACGTTAAAGCATAATTCAAAGGGAATTTACAATTTTTACTTAGGTTATTATAGTGCTCATCCTTCTGATTTAGATCCATTACCACAAGTGGAAGCGGGTCTTAAATATGTAGAATACATGGGAGGAGCGGCTACTATTTTGCAAAAAGCAAAAGCTGACTTTGATAATGGTGAATATCGCTGGGTAGCTCAAGTATTAAAAAATGTTGTAATGGCTGACCCAGAAAATTCGGATGCAAAAAATTTATTAGCTATGGCTTTCGAACAATTAGGTTACCAAGCCGAATCAGCCAATTGGCGTAATATTTTTCTTGTCGGTGCATCCGAACTAAGAAATGGTATTAATAAAGATAATTCACCCTTAGATGTTTCTGGAGTCATTAAAAATATGCCAGTAGATGAATTCTTAAAGCTGATCGCTGTTAAACTAAACGGTCCAAAAGCAGATGGTAAAAAAATAACGTTGAATATAACGTTATCAAATTCTAATCAAGAATATAGAATTTATTTAGAAAATTCCGTTTTAATATATAAAGCTGGTGAGTTAGATGCTGATCCAGATGTTTCCTTAACTCTTGATCAATTCACATTCTATGGAATTGGACTTGGCTTACTTTCACCAGAACAAGCCGTAGCAGCAGGTAAATTAATCATTTCTGGCGACCAAACGAAACTGAATGAATTTTTATCACTTTTAGATGAGTTCGACCGGTTACCAAATATCGTAACTCCTTAATTAACTGAGAAAAATCATTTATGATTCAATTTTTTCACCATAAGCACCTGCTCAGTCTTGCTCGCTTTTAAGGCGGGCAAAGCAGGTGTTTTTTCTCCTTAGGTATGATTGCTAATTTTTATCGAAAAAAATGAATATATTTGGTGAGAGGCAGGAGTTTGAATGAAAAGTTGGACGAAATGGATTATTTTATTTGCACTTTTTATTATGTCTATTATTAATTTTGGTGACAAATCCATTACAGGTTTAGCCGGAATTCATATTATGGAGGATTTGAATCTAACCTCCACTCAGTTTGGCATTGTTGGAAGCAGTTTTTTTTGGTTGTTTTCAATAGTTGGAATAATAGGGGCTTCTTTATCTGATCGTTTTGGAACTGGGAAATTACTGGCTATTATGGCGATTATTTGGACAATTGCGCAATCTATGTTGTTGGTTGTATCAAGTCTACCGCTGCTTATATTTAGTAGAGTATTACTAGGTGCAGGAGAAGGTGCTTTTTCTGCAACCGCAGTCAGCCATATTAGTAAATGGTTTAAACCGGAATCACGTGGACTTGCCATATCGATCATAAATTTTGGCAATGTTGTGGGGATTGCTGTTACTGCCCCAATTGTGGTTTTTCTAATCTCAAATTATGGTTGGAAGCAGGCGTTTTTTGTTTCTGGTATTTGTAGTTTTGTCTGGTTAATTTGTTGGCTTTGGCTGGGACGGCTTAAAGCACCTGTACCTTTTGAAGAAGAAGTAAGTAAACAGGAAAACAAGCAAAATATTAATGGTAAAGATATCTGGAAAGCTTTACGATCTCCTATTTTTATTTTTACAACCCTATCTTCATTTGTTGCTTATTCTTTAATTGTCTTTGGACTCACCTTTAATCCTGCATACCTAATGAAAGTAAAGGGATTGTCTGAACAACAGTCTGCAATGGTTATTGCTATTTCCGGATTAATAGGAGCGATTCTTGGAATGGTACTAGCCATAATTTCAGATCGTTTATATAAAAAAACTCAAAGTTTGTGGAAGTCGCGAACTCTATTTACTGCCATTTGTGCTATTCTAGCAGGGATTTTGTACTCCATGTATCCCCTTGTAAATGGTTCGGGTTCAATCATCATCATTCTTTCTTTAGTAAATATATTAGTAGTTACAATAAACACACTTAATCCTACAGCAGTAACTAGTTTACTCCCACAGCGAAGAGGTGTTATGACAGGTACTTATTATGGAGTTATGTCTTCATCAGGTATTGTTGCTCCAATTATTTTTGGAAAACTTATTCAAGCTTCTGGTACAAATCCAGCAGTTGGTTTTAGTGCATCCATTTATGGAATGTCTGTTGCTATGGTGATTGCAGCTATACTCATATACCTTTTCGGAAAACCAAAACACCTAGTCTCATCTGAGAATGATAAAAGAACAGTGAACCTCTAGTGGAAACTTAGATTTGAGATTATTCACTGGACTCATTAATAACCTAGATTTCAAACTAGACCAAAATCTTTAACAAATTTTTAAAAGGATGGGAATAATATGGCTGCAAAAAAAAATAATTTAAAAGAATCATTGAAAGAAGAAAAACAGGATGAAGAAATCACTGTCAATGGCGAAAATGAAGCATCGCTCTCTAGCCTAGAACTGCTCTGGAGATATGCATTTCATGAATTAGATGAATGGGCAAAGTGTGCTGATCATCGCGACGAAGTCTTCTTAAAAGAGGTGAGACAATTCTCTGCAAGTGTACAACGGAATCAGGGAAATATAAAAGCAATAGCAGAGCAATTTAAAAAGGAATTAACTGAATGGGAAAAGACTGCACGAGATGAATTATTAATGTCAACCACCACCCTGCAGCATTTCTTTCCGATTTGGTCTTATGAGGAAATGAATGCGCAAATTGACCAGACTCAAAATACAGTATTGTCTTTCTTAAATACTCCGTATCAAACCATCGAAAACGGCCAGACGATTGAGAAATACCTAGAAATGATGGAGCAATATATTGATCTTAGGAAAAAAGGAAGATTGCAATATATCAATACTGTTAAACAAGCTGGAAATCCCCTCTATGAATATCAAAAGGGATTTGTCAATCTGTTTGCAACACAATTCAAAGAACGTATCTTCCCGCTAAATAAATATATGGAAAAAACGGAATAACCTACAAAGTTTAATTTAAGGAGAGCAGCGCCATGTCAACTAAGAAAATCATTGATCCATTTGTTGGATTCAACCAATTAAGTGAAATGTGGGACAAACAAGTAATTGGCCTATTATATAACCTAACAGACAACAAAGAATTTGTTCGCACAGCAAGTTTCGGCCTTAACACCTATTCATCATACCTAGAGCGACTTAGAAAGAACCAAGAGCTTTTTGCGTCACTAATGAATATCCCGACAAAGAAAGATGTCGCGAATGCCGCGAATCAATCTATTCAGACAGAAGAAAAAATGGATCTTTTAGAAGAACAAATTTGGAAATTACAAGACAGTGTAAGCTCCATTACGAAAGAAAATGTAGGAATGTTCGAAGAGATATTAACTATTGTCATGCAAATGAAGAATGAATTCCAAAAGATGTCCCAAGAGGTGGCGGAAGCCAAAAATATGAATGATGACCTTCAGGAATTGCGGAAAGAAATAGAGAGAGGTCTCATCAAAATAGAGCGGGAAAAGCAGAAAAAAGAACCGGGAAAAAAGCAGGATAAAGATCTAGTGCTCACCGGTAATAATAAAATTAAATAACATCGAGGAGAGCAGTGATATTAATGAAAGCATTAGGAACAAACCTTTTTCCAAACTTAAACTTAGAAAAAGAAACGAAACGGTGGAACCAACTTTATAAAATTATGACCGAGCCAAAACCAGAGATTGTACCTACACCAAGACAGACTGTCTGGAAGAAAAATAAAGCAACCTTATGGTATCATCCTGCAAAGGAAAAAAGACATGCCATCCCAGTATTTCTAGTCTACTCCTTGTTAAATAAGGCGTACATTCTTGATATCGGTGAAGGAAGCAGCGTTGTAGGCGGACTAACCGAGCGCGGCTATGATGTCTACCTATTGGATTGGGGGTCCCCTGGGCTTGAAGATTCGGATATCACCCTTGATCATTATATCATTGATTATTTGGAGAACGCCCTTAAACGAGCTTTAAGACATTCAGGTGCAAAGGAAATATCCCTTGCCGGTTATTGCCTGGGTGGAACCATTGCAGCCATCTTGGCTTCCATAACGGAACTGCCAATTAAGAATTTATCTCTTGCAGCCGTTCCAATCGATTTTAGTATCGGCATCTTTCCTGATAAATTGCTGGAGGCACTACAAAAAGGGCAGCTAAGCCTTGACCGTTTTGCCGATGCACATGGGACAATTCCAACAGAAATTATGTATTTGATATTTAGGATGGTATCACCGGGTTTTGCAAGTTCTAACATCAATCTGGTCACCCGTGCACATGATGAGAAATATGTAGAAAAGTGGCGCCGAATGGATAAGTGGACGAAGGACTCTGTTTCGTTTGCAGGTGCTGCATTTAAACAGTTGTTCAACGATCTCTATCAAGAGAACAAACTCTTAAAGGGAGAATTGGTGATTGGCGGCAGGAAGGTGGATTTAAAGAAGATAAACTGCCCGCTTTTTGTCTTCTCTTGCTCACGTGACACAATTATATTAGAGAAGCAAAGTCTTCCGTTGATGGACCTTGTTTCAAGTAAGGATAAAACTTATGAGGTTTATGAGGGTGGACATGTTTCACTGGTCTTGACCGGGGTATTCGCTGAAGTTTGGGATAAGTGGCTTTCGGATCGATCACAGGAAATTCAAGAAGTACTTGGATAATTTTTATTTACAAGAAATAGTGGGAAGGATTCTTATCCTTCCCGCTTCTCTTTTTTAGGCAGCATTTATTACAGGAGGTTTTTTAGTGAAGAAGATTGCTATAGATATGGACGAGGTTATTGCTGATTTTACTCCTAAATTCATAAAGCATTTTAATAGGCATTACAATGAGAATATTTCAATTGAAGATTTAAAAGGAAAGAGACTAATTGAACTGCGGCCTGATTTACGAAAAGAGATGAT
>NZ_JBALOS010000096.1:0-207 GCF_036962765.1 Neobacillus drentensis | reverse complement strand
GACTGCAAAGTATGAGTGGTTAAAAGAACATTTTAGTTTCTTAAAGGATATGAATTTTGTCTTTTGTGGCGATAAGAGCATTATTAATGCAGATTATCTAATTGATGACCATGTAAGAAATATCAAACAATTTTCTGGCCAAGGAATTTTATTTACAGCACCACATAATATTAATGAAACAGGATTTGTTAGGGTAAACAATTGGCA
>NZ_JBALOS010000095.1:14337-17295 GCF_036962765.1 Neobacillus drentensis | reverse complement strand
TTCATTCTAAAACTCATAAGTTTATGACAAACCATGCATTATTTTCCGCTAATTACCTGAGTATTTATCACACACCAGCATTAGGGGACACGTCATATGATACATTAGCGTTTGAATTCAAAGTGATTCAATCACTACTACCATATAGAACAGTATTATTAGGGGAAATACCTTTTTCAAAAAAGGAACTTCAGGAGGGACATTTTGAAGACATTATTATTGGAGAACATTTTAACTGCCATGAACATTCAGCCTAATGAAAAGCAAAAAGGTATACGGATCAAGACGGTCACTTATGACAGATCTGAAATTAGGAGTCATACATTATATTTTCGTTGGAACGATAGAGAGCTTCCTGTTGAAACTATAAAGAACTACAAGAATGTTTTCATCGTTACAGATACACCATTTTCTAATATGGAAAGATTAAATCCCAAGCAAATCATTATGGTAAAGGATCTTAAAGACAGTTTCTTTAAATTTACTTCGTACTACAGGCATCTGTTTAACATTCCTGTAGTCGCCATTACTGGTACATGTGGAAAGTCTACTACGAAGGAAATGCTAAAATACATTTTGGAAGAAACACACAATGTGCAGGCAACAATATCCAGCAAAAATGCCGATTATTACAACCTTCCTTATTTAATGGGAATTGATGAAGACACGGATGTGGCAGTGTTTGAAACAGCCGTATCTAAAAAAAGGGATATGACGGAGTCCTGTAAGTATTTTTACCCGACGATTGGGATTATGACAATGATTGATGTGGATCATACGGATAAAATTCGATCATTTGAGGATTACCTAGCAGAAAAGGCAAAAATAATGCAGGGTATGAACAATGAGGGAATTCTCATCCTAAATTCGGACGACCCATATCTCTCCTCCATCGATACTTCAAAATTTAAAGGAGAGATTATAACATTCGGAAAAAACAAGGATGCTATTTTTAGGATTAAGAAGTATCAATATAATACATCCGGCATGACTTTTTGGATGGAATATAAGCAAAGGGAATTTAAAGGATATATATCGGGTCTTGGTGGTCATAATGTATATAATGCAGCCGCTTCATTAGCAGCCGCTGTAATCTTAGGAGTGGATATTCACTATGCTTTAAAGAGATTATCTTCTTTTCATCACATGAGATCCCATTTTCAAATAATGGAAGGACGAAATCAAATTACGTTGGTGGATGATACTTGGAAGTCAAATCCTGCTTCCTTAAGAAAAGGCTTAGAAACATTAAGCAGGATAGCATTGCCATCCCAAAGAAAAATTGCTGTTCTGGGAAGAATGGCAGCACTGGGAAAATATGCAGATGAAGAATACGAAAAGGCAGGACAGCTACTCGGTTATACGGGGGTCGATATTCTCATCACCAAAGGGTTTATTGCAAAAGATTTTCAAAAGCCAGCTATAGAGGCAGGAGTAAATCCGCAAAATGTTTATCATTTTTCAGATGCAGATGAAATGAAGAGGTTTTTTGATTCATTTTTAATCCCAAATGACATTGTTTATTTCAAAACGGGCGGGGAAGACTCAGACTTCGATGATGTCATCGACTATTTAAGAAGTTAAAATGGTTGAAACTTTTCATGTAAAAAGGCAGCTTTCCATTTATGAATTGCATCCCAATTGTTCACAATTGGAGGTGCAGTTCATGAGCGGCAAGCTGCTTTTTTTTAGGGATTATAATATGAAAAGAATTAGATAAAAACAGGACGCCAAAATAGCGGCCTTAATGTCTGGGGGGACACTATATAGACACTATGATTATTACGAAATTGTGGAAATTAGATTTTGAAGGTGTTTAGTGTTTTATTTTAATTCCCGTTTAATGTTTATTTGTATCAGCTAAATATTTAGCATACAAAATCGTATTTTTGGCTACATCTAATTCAAGATTATATATATTAGGCGGACCTGGTCTCCAATTCACTTCAAAAAGCCATAGTTTTTGGCTTACATCAATTCCGACGTCAATTCCTAATTCATCCAATTCATTGTCATATAAAGAATCAAAATGATTTGAAAAACTTATCGCAAACTGTTCAAGATACCTTTTAATATCATACCAGGAGTCACCAAACTCTGTTTTTAAAAAAATATCCAGGTAAGTACTATAACCACCACTCCCCATATTAGATGTTATGGTCCCTAAACGCCCGATCCTTGGATATATAGAAGTAATAACCCATTGTCCTTCTCCATTTTTTTGTACATGTAACCGGAAATCAAAAACATGACCAGATTTTGTTTGACTTGTAATAAACTGTTGAATTACGTAATCTTGTTCTTTTATTTTATGGGATAACCAGTCTAGCAATTGTTTTTCATTAATAGATGATTCTAATCCTGCATCATTCATTTTGTAATGATTTGATCCATATTTTTCAATAAAAACAACGCCTCCTCCTTGATGCCCAGATAACGGTTTGATAATAACTTTTTGATAACGTTTGATCATGTCAAAGAAAATCTGAACGTCAGTTAATTCATAAAAAGGAATAAGGTAATGTTTAAATTTATTTGCCTTATTAATTCTGTTATATACCGATAATTTGTCCCCAATAGAATGACTTGTAAACGGAATCCTATCAAACAAATAATCAAAGATATGTTTAGTTTTTTCACTTGCAAGATAACTTGCATTATAAATGACATCAGGGAAAGGAAATTCCTTTTCAATCCATTTTCCATTTTCATAGGCTTTTCCTAAAATTTTTTGCTGTTTTATATTCACCTTCCCAGGAGTAAAGTAAAAAAAGGTTACACCTTCTGCTTTTGCTACAGCGGCATAAGCATATGCTTTCTTTACATTTATTGGATCTCTACGATGATGAAGCATGCCAATTAGCGTCATTTTATTTCTTTTCCACCTCTCCAAATTCTTTTCCGATGGCTCTTTTCGTAAACTTTGTTGCTTTTGGAGTTTAATAAAGGTCATTTACT
>NZ_JBALOS010000095.1:4962-14318 GCF_036962765.1 Neobacillus drentensis | reverse complement strand
GGTTGATGAACTTATACGAAAACCAACAATCTATGCGAAAATAACCTTTCCTAATAAAAAAACTAGAATTTTTGTTCAATCATTCATTTGTCACTCGGTATTCTTAAATGGGGTCAATGTAGAAATGTATATTGCTGGCTGCTTGCATGGCATATCTTTTCGCTTCTATTTTAAAATTTGAGGATGCCAAAATGTATCCGCAACGATCTCCCATTGATAAAGGCGGACGTACGATCTGTCCTTGTCGGGGTTTTATATACACCTCTTCTACACCGGGATATTGAGAGCTGAGTTCTTTCCCCGTTACCCTATTTAATTTTCCTCTAGAATCAACTGTTAAATAATGTGCATAAACATACTTTCTGTGTTTTTTAGTAAGGCGAGGCTCATTTCCTAACATTAATTGAATGGTTTCCTCTACTAAATTAATTCCATATCCGACTTCAATGATTCGATTCATCGCTCCACCTGAGATTCTTGGGTTAATTTCAATTAATTTCCATACCCCATTTACTAAACGCATTTCAAGGTGACAGGCACCATTTTTCATTTGAAAAGCCTTTAAGATAGAACTTACTGCTTCAAGGATACGATCGTACATTCTTTGATTGATATAGGGTAGTAAACAATATCCGGTTACGATAAATCGTTGAAAAAGAGTAATCTGTTGTTCGATGATCGCGACAATATGAACTTTTCCATTGTGTACTAAAACTTCCATTAAATATTGGGGTCCTTCTAGATACTCCTCTAGTAAAATCTGTTCATTTTTTTTTAGTAAGTCTTGTAATGCCAGCTTTAACTGGTTCTCGTTATTTGCCAATATAACATCTTTTGAGCCGGCAGATGTGGGAGACTTTACAATAAGAGGTAAATAGTCCTTGGCTTGGTCAATAAAATTCTCTAAGGAAAAATCCTCTGGATTATAAAGGGCATAATAGGGAGAATTTAGGTGTCCTTTGAGAAGCTTACGAGTTAATACTTTATTTTCCATTTTTGAAATGGCATCAGTAGAAACTACACTTGAACAAAATTCTTCTGATAAGACTGCTGCTAGATGAACGTATGAATGTACAAAACTGAAAATGCCTTTTATTTGTTTACCTTGTTTTTGTAGTTGGCTGAGGTTATTTTTTATTTCATCATAATTGGATAATTCCACTAACATCATTTGATGGACTTCGGGAAATTCTGTTCTTTGCTGAATGAATTTTTGTCTAGTGGTGAATAACACCGTAAAATAGCCGAGTCTTTCTGCAGCTTTTATTGCTTCTCTACTGGATCCGGATTTGTTCGTTTCAATAAATACAATGGTTCGCATAAGCTTTGTCATCCTATCTTTGAAGGTATTTTAATGAAGGATGTAGCATTACCAGTTTTATTTTAAATTATCTGATAAGTACATTTTATTATATTGTCATAGGACAAGAGTGGTATGGACAATCGTCATCATTCTTAAGACAATTAAATGATAGAATTTGTAAAAATGAAAAAAGTGACTTTTTCTTATTAAACTTGCGTTAGTTTGATTGGATATTGGGTGCATAAAATTCAAGCAGATAAGTGGAAATAATCACTAGATTTCTCCAAAATAGAATTGCTTTAATTTGAAAGACGGAATAAAATTAATGCTTGTTATGGGAATCATACAAATAAAAACAGCCATTTGAATGGAAAAAATTATGGCCAGGATGCCTTTCCAATTTTAGGTATTAGGAATATAGAAGGGAACGTTAGATGAACACATCATTAGAAATGCTAATCCAATTATTTGAACGGGCTGCCTTGCTCTTGATCTGCCTGTTTTTTATGATTCGGATCCCGAGATTTAAGGAATCGCTCCAAAAAGACCGCCATTCTCCTACAGAGCGTGTGGTGATTACCCTTGTGTTTTGCTTATTTGCCATTTTTGGTACGTATTCAGGGATAAATGTGGAAGGGTCGCTTGTGAATGTCAGGATTATCGCTGTTGTTTCGGGTGGAATCTTGTTTGGACCCTGGGTAGGAATCATTACTGGTATTGTTTCAGGAGTCCATCGATATGTAATTGATATTGGTGGACCCACTTCGATCCCATGTCTCATTACGAGCATTTTAGCAGGGATTGTTTCAGGGTATATTAACCGAAGAGTAAAGAGGTCCATGCGTTGGATTTATGGGATCGCAGCCGGCATGTTGTCTGAAATTTTGACTATGGTGCTGATTCTTGCGATGGCCAATCCATTTGAACTAGGTTTGGACATTGTTTCTAAAATCGCATTCCCTATGATTGCAGGAGAGGTGAACATTGGCTTAATTGTTTTGCTTGTGATGAGCGTCGAAGGTGAAAAAGAATTGATTGCAGCGAGACAGGCAAAGTTAGCATTGGATATCGCCAATAAGACACTGCCATACTTTCGGTCCATTCATTCGGATTCCCTGAGGAAGATTTGCGGTATTATCAAAAATGATATAAAGGCCGACGCAGTTGCCATTACAGATACCCATAATGTCCTCGCTTATGTAGGCTTTGGAGAAGAGCGATATGAAATCGGACAGGAAATCATTAGTGATTTGACAAAAGAGGCGATTCACAACGGGAAATTCATTATTCGGAATCAAGTGGCGGATCACCATACACCGCAAATTCACTCTCTTCTCATTGTTCCGTTTGAGGAGCATGGAGAGGTGACAGGGACACTTAAAATCTACTACCGTAAAGCTTATAAAATGACCTACTCGCTTCAGACTATGGCGATTGGGCTATCGCAAATCATCTCCACACTGATGGAGGTTTCCCGTATTGAACAGATTAAGGAAGCGGCGAACAAGGCGGAGTTGAAAGCACTCCAAACGAAGATTAATCCGCACTTTTTATTTAATGCACTAAATGCGATTGCCTCCACAACACGCAGGAATCCGGACAAGGCGCGGGAGTTGATCATCAATCTGTCAGGCTATATGCGTTACAATTTAGAAGTAAGTGATGAATTGATTGATATTTATAAAGAATTGGAGCAAGTCCGTGATTATGTGGAGATAGAGAAGGCGCGTTTCGGCAGCCGCTTAACGGTGGAATACGATATTGACGATGTAAGTGTCAACATACCGAGCCTGCTCATCCAGCCATTAGTCGAAAATGCCATTATCCATGGGATTTTAACGATAAAAGGCCCAGGAGTGGTGACCATTTCGGTTAAGGATATGGGGAATAAAATAAGAATTAGTGTTAAGGATACAGGGGCAGGAATTAGCGAGGATGTTATTCATAGGTTGCTCCATGATGATGTCCCGGCCAACAAAATCGGCTTGTATAATGTTCACCAGCGAGTGAAACTCATCTATGGACTTGGACTGGTCATTCACCAACTATCGCCTGGAACAGAAGTTTTTTTTGATATGGTAAAGGAGAACCTATGAGAGCGATTATTGTAGAAGATGAAATACCAGCTCGAGAAGAACTGGAGTATTTAGTGGAAGCCTATAGTGAAATTGAAGTAACTCATTTCTTTGATGATGGCTTAGATGTTTTAAAATTTTTGCAGGAGCAGGATACAGATGTGATCTTTTTGGATATAAATATTCCTTCCCTTGATGGGATGCTGTTGGCGAGCACCATTAGTAGATTTACAAAAAGGCCTTATATTGTTTTTACCACAGCCTACAAAGAGCATGCAGCACAAGCCTTTGAGCTTGAGGCCTTTGATTATATCTTAAAGCCCTATGATGAGAAGCGGATCGCCGCGATGTTAAGCAGGCTGGAATCGGCCTATAAACGAGATCACACAGAAACAACGCTCCCGGAAAGAAAACTCGAATCTCAACTGAATGCTCAAGGATGGCAAAATGAAATCCCTTCGAAGGCTACTAGTCGGATCAATTTGAAAAAGAATGATAAAATTATCGTCACAGATGTGAATGATATCTATTATGCGATGGCTAGTGAAAAAGTTACTTTGGTATATACCCAGAAGGAGGAGTATACCATGCCGATGAGTATTACGGAGTTTGATTCCCTGCTGCCAGAGAACCTTTTCTTCCGTTGTCACCGATCTTATACGGTTAACTTGACCAAAATCCGCGAAATTGTTCCCTGGTTTAATCAAACCTATATGTTGCGTCTGAAAGATCTTACGCAGGAAATTCCAGTCAGTAGAAGCAAAGTGAAAGAGTTTCGACAAATTATGCATCTATAACCTCCATTCATTCCGAATAATAGGCATCTCATTCTGAAAACGATTTCTTTCTTTTTTTCGATGCTATGATGATGATATAAACAAGATCAATTAAAGGTTTTTGATGTTGAACATTATCATTTTTATAGGGAAGAAAAGAGGAGATCGCAATGAAATCAAATACAGATCGTCGATGGCTGATTGTGTTAGGAACTATTATTGTACAGATGGGATTAGGTACCATCTATACGTGGAGTCTTTTTAACCAGCCGTTAGTAGAACTCTTTCATTGGAAGTTAAATTCAGTTGCTATTACGTTTTCAATTACAAGCTTCGCCTTGGCATTCGCTACGTTGTTTGCCGGGAAGATGCAGGATAAATGGGGCCTTCGCCGTTTAATTGGTTGTGCAGGTCTTGTGCTCGGGGCAGGATTAATCCTTAGTTCCCAGGTATCGTCATTATGGATGCTTTATATTTTAGTAGGGGTTGTAGTTGGGGCAGCAGACGGCACAGCTTACATCACCTCCTTATCTAATCTAATCAAGTGGTTTCCGGAGAGAAAAGGACTTATTTCTGGAATTTCAGTAGGGGCGTACGGTACGGGAAGTTTGTTATTTAAGTTCATTAACGGTTCACTCATCCAATCAGTTGGTGTGTCACAAGCCTTTTTTTACTGGGGATTAATCGTCCTGATTATGGTTGTGGGTGGTTCATTCCTTGTACGGGAAGCAAAAATGAGTCAGGAGCAGCAAACCCATGGTGGCAGCATCCAAAAAGATTTCACGGTTAAAGAAATGCTTAAAACAAAGCAGGCTTATCTATTATTTTTCATTTTCTTTACAGCTTGCATGAGTGGCTTATTCTTGATTGGAATTGTTAAGGATATTGGTGTTAGATTAGTAGGACTTGATATTGAAGCTGCAAGTAATGCTGTGGCATTAGTTGCCATCTTTAATACAAGCGGACGCATTATTCTCGGGGCATTATCAGATAAAGTGGGCCGTTTAAGAGTGGTATCAGGTGCACTTCTTGTCACAGCAGCATCGGTGACAGTATTAAGCTTTGTCCAACTTAATTATGTCTTGTTCTTTGCCTGTGTAGCCGGAATTGCCTTCTGTTTTGGCGGTAACATTACGATATTCCCTGCGATTGTAGCTGATTTCTTTGGGTTAAAAAATCAGAGCAAAAACTACGGAATCATTTATCAGGGCTTCGGAATTGGCGCCATTTCTGGATCATTTATTGCCTCTGCCTTAGGTGGTTTCCTACCTACCTTTAAGCTTATTGCAGTACTGAGCATTGTCTCATTACTCATCGCGATGACGATCAAGGCACCAGGCATTGAAAAAACTAAATCGAAGAAAAAAAGGAATCAAGGCGAGATTCACAACCTTTCACCAGAGACACGAGCAAGTTAAAAGACCACTTAAAAAAAAGGCAGCGAACCAAATTGGTTCGTTGCCTTTTGTCTTAACTGAAAAAAATGGTATTAAATTTATACTTTTCTTATTACTTATGCAGTCAGAATAAATAAAACACCTTTAAGCGCTCTTGTCATTTGCAATAACGCTTTATTGGGTAAGCTGTATAGATGATTGGTCAATGTTTTTCAATGTAGTAACCGTCTTAGTCGCTCTACAACTTTTCGATTATGATCCATAACTTCTTGGACCATTTCATTTATGTGAATACCATATTAGTTACTTGGAATAAATGCCTGAATGTCATTAGATAAAATGGCCGTGTCTGAAGGGTACCAGAAATAGCTGTGTCCATCGAACTGAAAGGAAAACTTATAGGCCACGGGGTCACCTGTGTACAATACCATTTCATACACAACTGGATCCCCATTATCCATATTCGGTTGAAAATTGGGTGAAGCCTTACTAGTCTTTACTATTTGAAGAAATTGGCTAATTTGCTCGAGATTTTTTAATTCTTTGATTCGTTTGGTACCGCCTGTTGTGTTATCTTGATAAATTTCGACTCGATTAACTTTTTCTAAGTGCATATCTTGGAATTGCCAGTGGAACTTTTCCTCATCTCTTGAGTAGTAAAGGTTATATCCATTTATGGCCTCAGAGGTTTTAACGGCAAGGAGATTGGGCTCTCCCTTAATCGTATAAATGTTTGTTCCTTTTTCATGGAAAGCAGCATCGCCATTTTTAATTTTATACTCAAGATCGGAAACATGATCAGCTACCTTAAATTTCACCTCGCCGAGTTTTTTTTCGATGAACTTATGATCAGCCATAATACCTGTATAAATTCCTTCATACATTTTATTGTCCCACTTAATAAAATCGACCCAATCAATGACAGTACGTTGGCCTATTGTTTGGCAGCCTGACAGGATGGTCAGAATGACAATAAACAGAGTGATTGATTTCCTCATATTACCACCTCGGAAATATAGACGAATCCTTTTTTCTTTTGGTTTCATCTACTCTGCATTCATTTTTTTGAGAAAAAAATATGTTTCAAATCGTTGGCAAAATGTTTCCTCATACTTTGATAAGATAGTGACGTTTTTTGGTAACTAGTTCTTCAAATCCTTAGCTTATTATTTCCAAAACCTCAATAAGTAAAAATCCAGTGAATGAAAAAATTGTTTTTACAAAAAATAATACTGCAACAGGTCAATATCTAGGAGGTAATACAATGCCTAAAGTTGAAGTATCTTGTGCGATCTCCAACTGTACGTTTTATGGAGAAGGAAATGTTTGTACTGCGGAAAAAATTATGGTTGAAATAGATAACCATGCAAGATATGATACGGAAATGTCTTCCGAATTAGGTGAAAAGAATCATATTGATACGGCAGCTAATTCAGCCGAAACCTGTTGTAAAACCTTTAAACCGAAACGAAGCAGAACTTAGATAAAACCGATTCTGAAGTAAAATAAATCAAGCTGCATGATGTTGCTACAGACTTGTTTTGCAGATTTTCTTGAGATCCTTTTCACATTGTGATGTCATAACGGTGAATTATGTAGATGGACCGTGCCAGATGTAATAAGGTTAAGGAAAAGGGACGGGTTTTGTGCTTCCTTGGTAGGAAGGACAAAATCCGTTCTTTCTTAATAATTGGTTAACTTGCACATGACTTTTTATACTTTTCTTCAGCTATAACACCTGTATTAATTCCATCATCCTCTTTAACATCCCACTTATTATAGTCCTCCTAATCCATTACAGCTTGAAGTCCAAACGGACTCTCCAGGCCTCATGATCGAGCGATCATAAAAAAATAAACAGACCGATTGATTTTCTCATGTTACAACCTCAAAAATATAGAAGAATTCAAATTTTTTTGGATTTGCTTTTTCAAAACACGGATTTTAGAGAAACAAATAAAATATAATAAATGAAAAGAAAATAGGCGGGATAAATAATGAAAAAACTTGTGTTTTTGCTCGTTATCGTCATAGCTGCAATGGGTTTTGCCTGGTATAACCAACATCCAGAAGTGGTCAAAGAAAAACCACCTGTCACAGAACCCAACGGAGAAAATCCATCTGAGCCCAATAAACCAGAGGGGCCCGTTACCCATGAACCAGAAGAGCCCGTTACTCATGAACCAGAGGAGCCTGTTACCCATGAACCAGATAAAAACGTATATCAAAATGAAGTATTTAAAGATGTCGTCGTCAAGGAAACCGCAGATACCATCATTGTAACCGGGAAAGCCCAAGTCTTTGAAGGCGTGTTTCGATATGCTCTTTATGATGGAGACAAAGTGGTGAAAGAAAGTAATTACCAGACAGCAGGTGCACCTGCTTGGGGAGATTTTGAAATTACGTTTGATAAAGCGTTAGTTTCAACCAATCCTCTTACATTGGAATTATTTGTTTACTCAGCAAAGGATGGTTCAAAAATAAATACATTAGAAATCCCAATAGCAAAGTAAACGTATTAGCTGCCATCATGGTGGCTTTATTTATTTGCAAAAATTTGTTTTTGGAAAAGAAGGAATGACAACGCACTGTCAAGAATAGGAATAGGTGACGATGAATAGAGGTGAACTGGATGTTAACAAAAGAACAATTGGTAGAAATAAAAGCACTTCAGAAGGTTTGCGAAGATGAGGGAGGCTTTCATCTGAAGTTGAATTTTGATATGCTTGAAAATCGCTTAGGGAATAAAAAAGAAGACTTCTTCCATTATGAAGATGGCAAAATAGTCGGTTTTCTTGGTTGCTATGCGTTTGGCGATAAAGTAGAGATTTGCGGAATGGTGCACCCGGATTATCGAAGAAAAGGGATATTTTCTAACTTAATGGAAGTGGGACTTTGCGAGGCCCAAAAACGATTCTCTAAGATTTTATTAAATGCCCCAACAGAATCCCAATCAGCCAAGCAATTTTTGAAGAATCTCCCATGTAGCTTTGAGGTTGCTGAATATCAAATGAAATGGCAGGAAACAGAATTAATCGAGGATTCCACGGTAACCCTAAGACCGTCTATTTCAGATGAAGATAAGGAAATCGAAATACAACTGGAAGTCTTGGGATTTGGATTGAATGAAAAAGAAGCGCGGGAGTTTAATCAACTAATTAGAGATAACAGTAGTGATCACCGCCTCATTATCGAGACAAAAGGAAGAGCTGCAGGGAAAATGCGCGTTTCCGAATCGAATGGAGAGGCGTGGATTTATGGTTTTACCGTTTTACCTGAACTTCAGGGAAGAGGGATTGGGAGAAAAGCGTTAACAAACGTGGTAGTAATGGAGCATCAAAAAGGGCTGCCTATTTTTCTCGAGGTCGAGGCCAAAAATGCCCATGCCTTAAGACTGTATGAATTATGTGGATTTAGAAGTTACCATTCTCAGGATTACTATCTATATGAAAAGTGATTTCAACTAATTGTTGGAATTCAAAAAAAGATGCCGTGTGAAAGCATCTTTTTTTATGGAGTTCATTCATTTTTCCACCATTAATAAACAAAACACGTGCCATAATAAACACTCCTTAGGTAAATGTAATCTGAATTGTGTAAGAGTAAGGGTCACTACACCATACGATTGCTCAACTCAAACAATGGTATTAAATTTATCATAGTACAATATTTGAAAAGCTCAAACTTTTAATTATCCTTATATTTTAGACTCTATTAAAATTGCCTGTTTGTTTCCGCTCCAGGCGTCTGTGGTTCGCGGACGGTCCGGGGAGCATCTTCGTCGCCGCGCTTCTGCGGGGTCTCC
>NZ_JBALOS010000095.1:1645-4931 GCF_036962765.1 Neobacillus drentensis | reverse complement strand
TGGAACGTAGATCAACAGGGTGCCAAAATCAACAATAAGGTTTAACATAGCCATATTTTAAAATGATAGTGCATCAGACGAGAATGAATTTTCACAGACACATTGCCGAACTTCAATTATGCATAAATTCCTTCCGACTCCAATCAGCACGGATGAATTCGATTGACCTCATTCTTATAAGATTAAACTGCCACGTTAGCTGAATAACAAAAAAGGATCGCCGCAGCCATCCCCTTCTTTTAACTTCACCGTTAAATTTATTGTTATTTAGTTACACATAAGTGTATTAATCATGAGTGATGTTACCTCTGGACCTCCAACGCTCTACATTTAAACTAATTTTTTATATACGTCCTCAAAAAATATTATCCAGGTTGTGAGCTATCTCCTGTAAGATGTGCGTCAAACATATCAATGATTTCTAGGAATCTATCAGCTTCACGGAAAACATGGTCAGCTAACAGAGGATGAATAATGCTCTTTATTTTACATTGCTCAATTAAATCACGGGCTGTTTTCTTGAAGTCCCTAAGAGATGAGACCGACACCCGATTTTGATCAAGGAATTGATCTAAAAGAGGAACTGTTTGAGATTGTGGCTTCATCGACTCTAAGTCCTTTGCTTGATACAGCAATTGATCAAAATCATTGCTGAAATTCCGTGCTACATCCACTAGCTTCCTTTCGGACGGATCAAGTAGATGTCCAATAAATTTGGCATGGTCTGCCATAATCCTTAAGAAGAAGACATTTTCTTTAATAATGGCATCTGGAAGCGATTGTAATTTTCCTTCATTTAATTCAATTAATCGTTTTCTAAAATAATTAGCTTCCCTACTTGTATGGTCAACTAATAGTGGGAAATTATTTGCCCCCGGCAATTTGCATGTGAGAATTAGTCCTAATACTTTCCGTTTAAATACGAAAATATTCGTTGCAGCTTGTTGTACCTCTGAATTAAATCTTTTTATTTGTTCCGGGTCAGTCTGATTATTAAAGGAATGTGCAGTTTGTTCGATGTGTTCAAATAATCGATAAAATTGATTAGCCTCTTGAATTAGTTGAGTATCCTCTGCTCTAAATCCTAATCGAAGAAATAAAGAATGCTCTTTCATGATCCTAGCCCAAAAACGTATTTCATTTAATGAACGTTCAACAAACATACCTGATGTAACACCTGTATCAGGATGCAAAACGGTATCATCACCATTCATTAGCTTACCTCCCCGAATAAAATCCATTTGGTCTATTCTTATTTACAAGGTAATTTAAATATACCTAATTTCCCTACATTAAGCTTATGAGACTAAACTTCGTAACTTCAATAAGAAAAGCCGACAGTTCTTGGCAGCTTTGTTCTTTCACTTTAGGCTATTCTTTGAACCTCAATGATGCCGGGTTTACTAATATATTTCTCTTCTTTAACTGCACCTTACTTTAATAAGGAGAAAAGGCGATTACTCTTTAGTTTAGTAATCGCCCCCTCTCATTTCTATTCAATAAAGTTAATATTATTTTCCTTACACCATTCAATCGCAATTTGTATAAAACGCTCGTCACGATATGAATACCATTGATCTTCCATATCAAAGTCTATTATTTTGTCCTTAAATCTTCTAAATGCACCCTTTCCTTTAATTGCCCTTAATAAGGATTCCTGCTTTCGTTGATCACTTACTGTTAGGCAATAGTTTTCCATTATTTCATATTCATTCACTTCATATTTAGTAGGTAATTCTATGTAATTTTCAAAGTTTTCAACGACATCCATTGCAATAATTCTATTTTCTCGTTCCCATTCAGGTAAATGATCAAATGGTTTTTCTTCTTCAACAGCTCTCAAGTCCTCCGATTTAACTAACACTATTTCACCTGTTTTAATATGAAGTAAGGAACGTGACTCTTCGAACTGTATTTCCATTTCCTCAATTATATCTTTCAGTTTGACTTGTATATTCATAATTAGATCACCTTTTATTATTTTTTTACTAATGCCCCCGTTAGCCATCCATGCAGCACAAAATCAGTGCTGCACCACAGATAAAGAAAATGGTTAGGATGTGTCAATACAGAAATTGACCTTAATCCAGTCAACCCTAAACCATAGACTTGACCCAGTAACTAAAGAATCTATAAAGTTTCTGTTCCTTTCTTCTTAAAGATACCAACCAATAACATAATAAGTCCTAAGATGAAAATTATTGGAAACAAGTACAACATAATCATTGCTGCCCAACCATTACGAACAATAATTGCATATGTTAAACCTATTGAAAATGATAGGAAGGGCGCGATTGCTACCATAGAAGTAATGCCCCAAACGATATATTTTCTTTTTTTCGACTTTCCTTTGCTTAATTGGTAAGCGACTATTGAACCCAGTATTGCAATCGCTAATGCTACGAAAATCGCCATCTTTTATTTTTACTCCTCCTTTATATTTCTAATTAAGTATATTCTGGAAGGGGTTACAAATTCCTTCTTCAACTCTCTGGTTCTTTACTTTAAGTACATTCCTCACAATCTAACTCTTTAATCATAATAAAAAGGATAAAGCCAATTGGGTTTTATCCTCATTATGTAATTCCATTTTACAATGACGGGTTCCATTGGAATTCCATTTTAAGCACTCCACTTTATTTATGGCATTGATGTAGGGTGTTTTGCAAAATAACAGGTCCTAACTTGTTTGTTTTTGAGTTTGAAAGACGTAATTCCACTCGTGTATTAACAGGAAGCGAAGCAGATATCTCTTCAATTTTACCTACCCAAGGAGTTCCACCAAACCAGCTCGGAGCGTCCTCCTTAACTGAATACATCTTAAATCGCCAGCTGATTTCCCCAATGATCCGTGCAACCCCCTCATATTGGTCATAGTCTCCAAATGCTAAAGGTAAAGGTAACCAATCCGCATAGATTCCTACACTCTTCCTTTCTCTAATCGGACTTGTTGGACCAGTCGTATATGGCTTTTTAACTTTTGTAATTAATCCAGTCCCTTGTGCATTGGGAATATCCCTAACCGGCTTAAGAACCACGCTACACGGATAGGATATTTCTTTTAAAGTTTGTGCATGAATGATTCCTATATGAGTAAAGAATATGACTAGCAATGCCGATGAGATTTTTAACATTTTTTTTAAACCACCCCCAAATTTGAAGATATTATAACCAATCCCTTCATTCAAAATTCGTCCATTTATCCATGGTTTATATAATGCTCTTTAGTGAAGGCTCTTTTCGTAAACTTTGTTGCTTTTTGGAGCCTTATAAGGGTCATTTACTA
>NZ_JBALOS010000095.1:0-1586 GCF_036962765.1 Neobacillus drentensis | reverse complement strand
AAAATAGCCTTAGTGAACAAAGAAAAAGGCTCCCGCACAGCAGCAACCAATTTTATTAGCTCTCCCGTCTACATTGGATACGGCTTTCTTTTCCGGAAATACATTTTTTTAATTTAACTTTATTTATTTTAACTCCATGGATGTCGTTGCTTATAGGTCCTTCTCTAAGAATAGTAAAAAAAGGTTAACATTTCCTTTGACCTAGTTGTTTACGCACAAATAAAAAGCCATTCCGCTGCAAGTGTTTGGAATGGCTTTTTCATTTTAACGTTCATTCTTTGTCGTAAAATCGGGAACGAGCCAATGGATGAGCAATCCAGTAATAGTAGCGTAGGCGATACCATTGTGAGCATATCCAACTCCGATGATGAAGATGATCGCGACGATGACCAAATTTTTCATATTTGCCAGACTCACTTTTTCCTCAATAAGGTGACGGATCCCCATGGCAGCGATCATACCAAATAACAGGATACATATGCCGCCCATCACTGCAACTGGAATGGATTGGATAACAGCTCCAACTTTACCGAACAAGCCAAGAAGAATCGCAAGAACAGCAGCGCCTTGAACGATCCTACTGGAAAACTGGCGTGTGATGGCTAGAACCCCGAGATTTTCCGCGTAAGTTGTTTGTGCAGGTCCGCCGATGAAGCCGGAGATTAATGTTGCAATACCATTCCCCCATAGGATGCTTGAAAATCCAGGATTCTTTGTCACATCTTTTCCTGTAATCTCATTTAGTACAAACATATGTCCAAGGTCTTCGATGATGGTAACCAGTGCAATTGGCGCCATTCCGAGGATCACGACCCACGTGAATTCCGGCATGACGACATGCGGAAGAGCAAAAGTCGGTGCAGTGGCGATGGTATGAAAATCCACAAATCCACGCACCGAGGCATAAGCATACCCTACTGCAAGACCGATTATGAGCGGCAAAAGGCGGATTACCTTTGTACCTGCAAGCGTTGCGATGACCGCTGCAAGAAGGCTGACGATAGCGACATCCCAATGGGTCGAAGCCATGTTGGTCACCGCCGTGGTTGCCAGCGAAAGACCGATAATACTTACAACAGGTCCGACGACAACTGCAGGAATTACCTTGCGGACTTTTTCAAAGCCGACAAATGAAATGATTATAGATACAATGGCATAAACAATGGAAACGCTGATAAGACCTGCAACGGCTTGACCAGGTGAATGTAACTTCCCCACATACAACGCAAGCGGAGCAATAAAGGCAAAGGATGAACCTAGATACGTAGGAACCTTTCCGCGTGTAATAAGATGGAAAATCAAGGTTCCTAAACCACTGGCAATAAGTGCACTTCCAGGATCAAGACCGGTTAGTGCCGGCACCAAAACTGTAGCACCAAACATCGCAAACAAATGCTGTAATGATAATGGAATTGCGCTTAAAAATTTTTTCAATCGTGTTTCCCCCCTTTAATAGTTCCTTCATTTATCATATATTTCTTCTATTTATTTTTAGAATAAATATTCGTTTGAAAAATGTATTTTCTGTATATTTCGATTTTTACAAGAATGAAAAAATACAATTCCTGATCTACACTATCCATATC
>NZ_JBALOS010000094.1:0-8371 GCF_036962765.1 Neobacillus drentensis | reverse complement strand
AAAGTAGGTGGAGATGCAAACGTGTTGGCTCGTACTATGAATTTAGAGTTTTAAGACCAGTGTTTACGGGGGATACAATCATTTATGAAGTTAAAATTGAAAAATACCAAAGTCAAGAAAATAATAGAACAGCTATTATTGCATCCTTTTTATGTAAAAATCAGAATAAAAAAGAAGTATTAAAAAGGGATTTTTCAGTTGTAATACTTTAAAGTCTTAATCCTTTCTTTAACTAGGTGCTTAGTACAATAGTTGAGGTGCCATTTTTGTATTACTTACCAAGGATCCTAAACTAGATTCTTAGGAGTTCTCCGAGAAAACATTTTTATGTCTTCCTATAGTTGTTAGTAAGATTGAAACCGTCATTACTAATAAAAGAGCCAAAATTGCACCAGATACATAATAAACAAAGCCAGGATTATAACCATAATAATAAAAAATAAAAGATGAAATGCTAAACAATACAGTCAAAAACAATTCAAACATAAACGCGGTAATCACAAACAATAAATAGGGAGTAACAATTTGTTTATCAGATACATGTTTTAGAGTAAGACCTTCCCAACAAAGATTTGCTATGTTTCCCAACTTAATCACCCCTAAGGATATCCTTATTGCATATTATGTCCATAAGAGTAGATTCTTAACTCTTAACTGGTAGTCACAAAAAAAAGGCAACACTCGGCTGCCTTCTTTCCTTCGTATCATGGTTTATAATTAATACTCAATGAAGATATCACCATTAAAAATGTGAAAATTAACAGAAAGATACAAAGGGAGAGCCCCCATATGGCAAAAAGCCTCGATCTTCTCCTAGTAAATAACCCAATAACACCGAGAAAAAATCCTAAAATCGGAAGCTGAATGATAAAGACTCCCGGAAACCCTGAATTTTTTATTAAAAGGGCAACATTTAAACCAGCTAATGCAATGAGAGCAATCAGAAAAGATAAAAATCCTGATATTGTAGGAAGGCGTCTTCCCCCTCCTTTTTTCTTTATTCCCAGTTCCATAGTTTCACTTCCCCCACCTTCATCGCGCGAATTTCTTTCATATCCTGCAGTTTTCTCAATTCTTCCGTGGGACCAGTTATGACGGCACCATAAACCTTTATTCCGTGTTGCTCGATATAGGCTAGGCGACTCCCTATAGACAAAGATTTGGCGCGAGCCACTTTTTCAGCAACCGATTCATTTTTTTTAAGCAATTTTAAAATATCAAGAAAAACCTCCTCATTCGATTCACCATTGGTCTTAAATGGGGACCATGTAGTTGGGTCATACTGTGCAGGGTAGCCTAGCGGCGTAATTGGTACACCGCCGGCATCTTCTTGTTTGATTTCCATTCCTGTATCAACGGCAAACCAGCGGAGTTCCATATTTTTAGGAAGACTTTTTTTCAAATCCTCTGGTTTCATTAACTTATTTAGCGAGACATATACCTCGGCGACTGTTCCATTTGGAAGTTTTTTTAATTTATCCCATTCATTCGTTTCAAAATAAGGAATTCTTACTTTAGGGTGTACAATGACCTCTGTTTCCTTGCTAGGATTTTCAGACAATGGTCGATCTAACAACAAATTCTTCTTGGGGAAATTTGGATGATTCAACAAGAAGTCAATATCAAAGTTTCCAACCTTATAATCTTCTTTACCAATTCTTTTAAAAACATCAAACTTTATATTCATTGAAAAAAAACTAATTTCATCTTCTAAATCCAGCTTTTCTATGCTCATATTGGGCTCGGTAACATAAATCGTCTTTGTCACAACATCAATTAGGTGGTCCGCCCGACTGCCAATTGCGTAATACATGTAGGAGGCTAAAGTCATGACAGGAACAATCAATAACAGAATAGCGAGACTGATCATGATATTCGTTCTTCGTGCCATATTTTTTCCTTGATTCACAATCTCTGTTTGGCCTTCTTTTGAGTATGGATGAAGCCCTCTTACATCATTCAGAGATTCTTTTAGATAATTTTGATAGTCTTCTTCAATTTGTTTTTTTTCATCACTCATGTGCCGTCATCCTTTCCTTCACTCTGTCCATGACCTTCCTACGGCCCCGATGTAAATGGCTTTTTAGTGTATTTATTTTCATATCCAAAATTTCCGCGACTTCATTGTAGGTAAGCTGGTGCAAATCGCATAGCAGTAAAACATGTCTTTCCTGTTCTTTTAACGAATGAATATCATTTAATAATAATTGAAAACTTTCTTTTTCCAGAAGTCTTTTTTCTGGCGTTTCCTTTGAGATTGGCCCACTTTCTTCAAACTGCTCCTTGAAGACCAGGCGTTTATTTTTTCGTTGAAAATCAATAAAGGCATGGTAGGCCACCTTAAACAGCCATGCTCTGATATTAGAAATTTCATAATCCTCGAGCTGCAAATATGCCCTGTAAAAGGCCTCATGCACTAAATCCTCAGCGATAAAATGATCTTTTGAAAGGGAGAAAAGATAGCGATATAAATCATTTACATTTTCTCGATAAGCTTGATCAAGCTCCACTGCTTCTCCCCCTTTCAACCTAACCACGTTTAACAATAGCAAAAAGTTGCAGTCATGGAAATTTTTTCTGAAAAAACGACGTTCATGAAAATTGGAACGGGGCTCGAAGTTACTTAAGAGCCACTATATGAGCACAATTTTATAAAAATTAGACGATATGAAGTGGAGTTCAAAGCCGCATTGTTCCGAACGTGATTACATCATGTTTTTACTAGTATCAATACAGGCTTAAAGGCAGTTAAATAAAGCGGCTGATATGTGCGACATATCGGAAGGAATTGACACACACACTATGCGGAAAACCTTTGGTTTTTGGTATTACAAGCAAAGTAAGGATATAGCAACGCTGAAGCGAATATTAAATCACTTACACCCCGAAATTACGTTGCGTTATATTGGTATCACAGAAGAAGAAATAGAAAATGGCTTGCAATCATTTAAGTTGTAAAAGGAAAGTAATGCAGCAGGGACTACACAGGAATAAAAATGGAAAAGGATAACTGTTGCTATAATTAAAGTCAAAGTTGTTGCTATAGTTACAGCAACAGTCCAAATAGGGTTAACAACAGTACTTATTTTCGTTCTGGACAGGAATAACACCTTTAAAGTAAATTGGATTTCTATGTTTAAGTGTAGGAGACATTGTGAAGGTTTGTACTTAAACTAACTGGGCAGGTTCAAGAAGGAGTCTATTAAATATGAACAGAATATGTAATAAAGGAGGCGAAGAAAATGCTAAAGAAAGGCAAAGGAAAGATTAACGAGATTATTTATAATAACACCGCTTACTATAACGGAAAGTATAGACATTTCCCGCCGATTTCGGGGTTAAATGGTATGTTAGATGAAATTATTAGTTCTAATTCAACCACACATTACATTAGGATTACACCATTTTATAAAAACGAACAATTGGATATGCAAATCGAGTTTGAGGAATTTATGTTTTATATTGAATGTAGAGATTGGTTTGATGAAAAGATTCAAGAGATACACATTGTAGATTGCATTGCTCCCGTTGATACCCAAAGAACACTTAACGATTTAAGATTGGGGGCAATTTTATATCCTTTATGTAAAAATAATGATGTGGATTCATATCAAAAAGCACTTAAAAAATATAAAGAATCTTTAAGGGAAATCCTGCCCAAAATGATGGAATTTGCAAAATCTGAAATGGAAGTAAGAGAAGACGATTTAGCTTTCGGTTATTTTTGCTTTGAAATTCATAGTGAATAGTTTGTTCTCAAACCAATGGGTAGCCATTCTTCAATAAGAAGGATCGTTTTTTCTTATTCAAGTAACGTAAGCAGTTTAGTTGAAGAAAAGGTGCATGGGCAAAATAATGCACAGAAAAAAAGCTACCTCTTAAAATGAAGAGAAGCCTTTATCTGGAGAGTATAACAGCCATAGTTTTTATCACCACGGAAAAGTGTATCTATCATTTATCACTGTGCACTGCTAAGGGAGGTTCTTCTAGCCAGCCATTCTCTATCATTATTTTGGCTCCGTCTTCAGCAAATGACGCGATTTCTGCCGATAATCGAACGTAATCAAGAGCCAAATCTTTTCTTGAACTCGTTGCCATACTTGTTCCGTAAAATCCTATACTTAATGCAGTTAAAATGGTAGCCATAAACATCATCATTTTATCCGAAAAGGGGGCTACTTCCGAGTCAGTTACTTCAGCATCCCAAGGCATTGAAACAGGTAATCCATCTTCTTCTAACACGGAACCAAATACCTTGGTGTGTTTAGAAGCAATTTCCTTCCCCCTTACCATAAATTCCTTTACCTCTTTTGATGGAGTCACCTGGCTCCAAGCCATCATTACTGTTCGTCCTAAAGCGTTTTTTTGTAAATTTGCAAATAAATTAGTGATTTCTATAGCAGTTAATGGTCATTTCTTTCCAAATAATCCAGATATAAATGAATGACTTTTCACAAAGTGTACTTCATTTGTCGCAGTCAAAATAGGTGATCGAACGTATAATCCTTTTGATAACAAAAGATTTTTTGAATTAGTATTGAATTTGTTTAGGTCATTAATACATTCTGTAGAATAATCATCAATTTCTGATTTAACAGCAAATGTTTTTGCAATGGCATAAAAACTAAGAGCCATGACACCCATATTATGTGTTAAATACATCATTAAACTATCCGAAAATAATCTTGGAGCAGATATGTTTACATCTTTATTCACTTTAAATCCACATGGTATTGCATACCCTTCTTTTATAAATAACATGGACAATTTTGTTAAATGAGTTTCCGCTATTTCTAATCCCTTTTGAATGATGGAATGTAAATCGCGATCCTCATCTATTTTCGAAAAGTATGTAAATAAACACTTGCACATGCTGCTGTTCATGTAAGCATTCCAAATCTGTGCAACTTCAGCAGCGGAAAGTTTCGTGGTGTGTTCAGATTCCATAATATTCTCCTTATTCTAATTTTGTCATTTTTATTAATCTTCCCTAATTTGAAAATGTATATTTGTTGAACTTGTTAAAACCGAATTTGATAAATGAGGCTGCAACATCGGTGTATAAAATAGAGGAGCTACCTAAGCTGCTGAAAGAAAGGGGGCGTAATTAGGAATAGATTCCTTTATCTTCGGAATCATAAAAGAGAATAAAATGGAAAGGGTGTTATGATGGAGCATCTTGCAAATTTAACTTCTGCAGAAATAGGCACATTATGGTTTTCCTATATGGGGACCACCATGCAAATCGGTCTATTCAAGCACATTATTGCCCATCTAGAGGATGAAGAAATCAGCCAGCTGTACAAAGAAAACCTACTATTTATGGAAGATTTTGCTCAGCAGATTTCGTCGCTAATGAAAAAAGAAGGAATGAAAGAACCTGTCGGTTTCACGGAAAATGATGTGAATGAACAGGCGCCAAAACTCCTGACTGACGGCCTTGTTCTCTATTACCTGCAAATAGCGTCGAAAGCTGCTATGAGCAAAGATGTATCCTTGCTCGCACTCACGTCCCGGAAAGATGTAAAGAATCTGCTTATTCGACACCTGGAACAGGCGAAACAAGCGTACCTGAAGGTAGATGATTTATTGTTGGAGCGCGGGGAGTATATCAGACCGCCGATCATTCCCGTCCCATTACATAATGAATTTGTGACGACCAGCCAATATTTAGGGGGGGTCATTCCGATTTTGGACAAAAAGCGTCCGTTAAATGTCATGGAAGTGTCCCATCTGTTTTTGAATATCAAGGTGAATATGATTGGGACAATGATCTGTACCGCTTTCACCCAAGTGGCGAACGATAGCGAAGTGAAAAAACATTTCGAAACCGGAATCCGATTATCAAAAGAAATTGTGGAAGATTTAACCCATCTCCTTCTGGAATCAGACGTTCCGGTGCCGGCAGCTTGGGATGCATTCGTAACGGATTCGACCGAATCGCCCTATTCTGATAAGCTTATGCTAGGCTTTATCGATCAGCTTACCGCATTTGGATTTGGATTGTATGCCCTATCGGCGACCGCAAGCCTCCGGACCGATATACAAGTGAAATATGCCAATATATCGAAAAAAGTCGCGACCTATTTGAAAGACGGAGCAGAATTAATGATCAAAAATAGATGGCTCGAGCAGCCTCCGACCTATCCTGACCGACAAAAATTAGCCAAAAAATAACCTCTTGTGGAAAAACTGCAGGATCTGCGCTAGTAGTTTTTTATGTCCCATAGATGGTTCGGAGCCACCGCAAATTATTTCGATTTCTTTTCTATGCTCACTGAAATCTCTCTCTCATCTTCCGCAATCGGGCGCGTTTCTGAAATAAGCAGGAACGCTTTTTCCTTATTCAAGTAAATACAAACAATTGAAATCGACTTTAAACCAAAATACCAATTAATTTTAAAAGAACACTTTTTAAGGTAAAGTCAAATTTCACTTGTCATAAAAATGAGTTGTTAAGACAGCTTTTTCTTAATCTCAATTATAGGGATTGTGAAATATTGCACTTAAACTAACGTGTGCAAGAGTTGAAGATCCAGCTGCCATTATTGGCGGCTTTTTCCTTTTGAACTAACGAAAACAGGTTTATTGAACATTAAATTGGTTCATTCATGTTGCTTTTGAAACAAATTGCGAAACAACTTAGTTGGAGATACGGGTTATTGGTTGTTGTGGATAATATTAATTGAAGATGCGAAATCTAACTGTAAAAATTTATGGGAGTGAGCATCATGAAGAAAATGATTGTTCTCTTTACGGTTTTATTAATGTTTGCCACAGATCACTTGGTTAATGCTAAACCTCCAGAGCCAAAGAAAATTAAACCGTATGCAGAAGACTGGTATGTTACACCAGAAGATATTATTCGGGATATTATTTTTCCAGCTATTGATAAGAGGGTAATAAAAGAGTATGGAGGAAAAGAGTCTGCTAGTTTTGGCTGGCAGCAACAGAGGATTGTTAATATTGTTTATAACAACAATCATTCTTATGATATTTCCTTAAGAATTCAAGTTCCTGACAGTAACAATAATCCATTTGAATATGCAGAAGACTTGGTTAAAGTAAGAGTATCTCCATCATGTGTTAGTCCTAAAATTGGATGTAGTCATGGCTTTAAGGTAGAAGTATTAGATTACGAACATTTAAATAATTAACGAGAAAAGTGTTGCCTCTAATTGATAGCACCTTATTTAGAAATGACCTTGTTCAGCTAACGGGGTGCATGAGTTTACGAACGCCAGCAGCTTCGGCAGCTTTTTTGCTTGTTCCACTAAAGGGGAGTTTAGTGGAACAAGAATAGAAAATAAAGAAGATAATTAGCTTATTATAAGACAGATTATCTTCTTCATCTAAAATTGAAAAATTCCTTTATGAAAAGAGTTTAAGACCTATTGCAGCACCCAAAACCATTCCTATAAAAATAAGTCTTCTCCAGTCTTTAGATTCTCCATATAAGACCATACCTAAAATTGCTCCACCAGAAGCACCAATTCCTGTCCAAATTGCATAAGCTGTACCCATAGGCAGTGTTTCCATTGCATATGATAGAAATATAAAGCTTGCCCCAAATCCAAGAACTAATAGAACAAGTGATTTCCAATTACGGTCCTTATGAAGTTTATTTATCATAACAACACCAAACATTTCAAATAACCCTGCTAAAACTAAAGAAATCCACGCCATTAGGAATCAGCCCCTTCCTGAACGTTATCCTTTGTAACTAATTTCAAACCAATTACACCTGCTAGCAGCAGTAAAATTAATAGTATTTTACTCATTTTGAATGGTTCTCCGAAGAAAAGTATTTCAGAAATAACAGTGCCTGCCGTGCCCAATCCCACAAAAACTGCATAAACCGTTCCTACGGGGAGTTTTCTTCCCGCCATAATCATTACATAGAAGCTGATGATGATGGATATAACTGTTCCGGTCCAAGTCCAAAAGTCATTCGCGTGTTTCAATCCAATAACCCAAAATACTTCAAATAAAGCAGCAACAAATACTTTAATCCAATTTGTGTTCATCTAAACGACACCTCCAATTTTATTATTGCCAAAAAACAAAAAAGCCTGGGAGAAACTGTTTAACAGTTATCTCCCAGGCTTTTATCCCTCCGTGTCACAGCAACGCTGTGAGTTTTCTCTCGGACCAGACCAACAAAATGTTACGGAACCCTAGAAAACATTTAAATTATATAATTACTTATATTCTACATACATCTCATATTATATCAAGAGTTAAATTTTAGTAAAGTCTTTTGTGTTTGATAAGATTGTGAAGGAATGCGCTTAAACTAAAGGGTGCAAGAGTTGAAGAGCCGGCCTCCATTTCTGGCGGCTTTGTTTATTGAACTAACGGGGCAGGATAG
>NZ_JBALOS010000093.1:19347-25438 GCF_036962765.1 Neobacillus drentensis | reverse complement strand
TGAATGCGTGGCCTATTCGAACAGCATACGCTGGAAATCCCTCAAAGTTGTCGGAATCCGAACCCCATTCTGACAGCACCAACAGATTTCCCCCAACGTTTTCCGAATCACACACAAATTCCCCGCTCAAAAAACCGCATAAAAAAAGAATGGCCTGGAGAAGACTTCGAACCATTCTTACGTGTATTTTACTTCGTTTTCTTATGCGAATTGTTTTGTGACCGATATTGAGATTCTCCATTTACTCGATTTCAGATGTTTTAATGCTCTCGCTTTGATACGGATAATTCTTTTATTTTTCCAACCCAATCCTTAAAAGTTCCAAATTCGCTTGAATCGAATCCGAAGTGTGTCTTGATGATGTGGACAAATTCGCTTTCATGATCGTGGAATACTCCATCTGAATAGATAAGCTGGAAGATTTCGGTTAAGACAATATATTTGGAGCGTTCACTTTTAAATTCATTTAAAATGTCCTCTAAGGAGAGACCTCTTAACTTATAATCCTCCAGTTCCATTTCCCTTTGATATCGTTTTAATAAGGAATTTTCATATATCGATAATTTGCCATCAATTCTGGCTAGTAGTGCAGCCAGTTCCAGAAATGCAATTTTCTCCTCTTGTTCTAGTTCTTCTAAGAACATTACGTACCTCTCCTTTTTATCTTTGTATTATTTATACGAAAATAGTCCCATTTGGTTTCAGTTTTTTCCGAAAGATAAAAGGCTAACAAAGCTACCGTTCGCCTTTTACTGTAAATAGATCACGATGTTTTCCGTTCTCAGTTACGAAATTGCATTCGTGTAAGAAATACCACGCTCTTTTACCAAACAAATAATCCCACAATCATCGCACTTAACAAGGATACTCCCACACCACTCACCAAGAGCTTCCAGACATTTTTTCCAATAATACTCGATTTTTCTTCACTTAGGATTGAATTAAAGGTTCCATAAATCATTCCGACTGTACTAAAGTTGGCAAATGAAGTTAAGAAGGTAACGGCAACAGCAACTGTATGTGGAGCCAGTCCACTGATTTTGCCTTTGAGGTCCAGCATTGCCACAAACTCATTAGTCGCAAGCTTTATTCCCATTAATTGGGCCACATACATAGCGTCATCTCCACCTAAACCAAGCAGAAAAGCAAATGGGCTAAAGATAATAGAGAAGATTTTTTGGATGGTCAAACCCTTTACTATGAATCCTAAAATCCCATTGATACCAGCGGTCAGTGCAACATAGCCAATAACCATTGCCATGATCACAATTACCATTTTAACACCGACTAGCATGCTGTTTGAGATAGTTGAAAAGAAATCCTTCCGCTCACTTTTTGCAGGAACATAAACGATATCTTCCTCTTTACTAACGTCAACAGGGTTCAGCATGTTTGCTATTAAGAGTGCGTTCAAACAATTTAATGGAATCGCCACAAAGACATACGTCGCAGGGACCATCGTTAAGTATGCACCAATTATGGATCCGCTGATGCTGCTCATACTCATGATTCCAAACGTAAGCAGGCGATGTTCTTTTAATACCGTGAGCTGCTGCCGGATAACGGCCAGTGCTTCTGTATTCCCAAGAAACATCATTTGAATCGAGAAGAAACTCTCAAGCTTTGGCAACCCTGATATTTTCGAAATCAGCCAGCCCACTTTATCAATAATCCATGTTAAAATTCCGAAATACGTTAGAATATCAAAGAACGTGATAATAAAGATAATAGGCATTAACGCACTAAAAAAGAAGTCCACCTGCTCATTTGCCATAACGGATGGGAATACAAATGAGGTCCCTTCATTTGCACAAGCAATTAACCAGTTAAAGAACGATGCTATTTTATTAATAATCCAAGACCCAATCTTTGTCGATAACATAAACCATGTGATCAGTAATTCTACGACCAGCAATGTTACAATGGATTTCCATTTCACCTTTCTTTTATTAGGCGAGCAAAAGTAAATCAGGACGATCATTACTATTAGACCTAGTACATTAAACAAAAAGTACACCTGATCAACTCCTTTGGTATATTATTTCCTAAAACATTTTTTGATAGAAAAAAATCCTTACCTTTTCACACCTTCCACCACAGCACAGAAAGCATGAAAAAGTAAGGACTGCTTTTATAAACAGGGTACAATCATCCAAGCAACTCTTAAAACTTTTTAAGACTCAAAAAAACAAGAGCATTTGCGATTCCCTTGTCTTTTCCTCATCCTTTATCGCCCTACTCAACGCCTGTACTCTATTCCGCAATCTCCAGTTCAATCCGATTGGCCGCGAAGAAATCGCTTATTTCTTCAGAAACAGGCTCATCGGTAATAAATAAGTCGATTTCATTTGGACGTGCAAAGGTTGCGATCGAACTTTTATCTACTTTACTATGATCTAGCAATGCAATGACTTTATTCGCAACGGAAACCATGACCTTTTTTAATTCCACTTCATATAAGCTGAAATCAGAAAGGCCATCTCGAATATTAAAAGCATAGGCCGAAGTAAATAAAAGGTCGATATTGATTTTTCTTAACAGCTCTTCTCCCAATAACCCTTCGACTGAATTGGAAGAATTTCTAACGATCCCGCCAATGATAATGACTGTTAAATATGGATTTTCTTTGAGCATGGCCGCTGTAGCGATTCCACTCGTGACTACGGTTAACTTCATTTTTGTCTCACTTAAATATTTTGCGAGTTCAAAACAGGTCGTACTAGCATCTAGAAGGATGCATTGCCCTTCTTGTATATATTGAAGCGCTCTATTACCAATTCTTTGTTTTTCCGCACGGAATTTTTTTTCACGAATTTCATAATTTTTCTCAAGTTGATCTGTTTCTTTATTGGTATCTTCCATTTTCAGCATCGCTCCGCCATGAGTACGAAGAAGCAGACCTTGTTTTTCCATTTGATTTAAATCAGATCGAATGGTAGCTGCAGAAATATTAAGTAAACTGGTCAAATCATTTACAGTTACTACTCCTTTTTCTGTCAGTAATTCTATAATTAAATTTCTGCGTTGATCTGCAAACATAGTTTCACCCTTTCATTTATTTTCGAAAATTTACTAAACGTTCTCCCAAAATAATATTAATACCCATATTATATAGGTGATCGGCTAAAAAGTCCTGTATAATCGTTGAATATGTTAAAATATTTATTTATTTCTTTTAATTCTATTTTCACTTTATTTTGTTTTGTTTTACTTCACCGCGGCAAACCGCTAGAATTTGACAATGAAAGAAAATGGAAATTCAGGTTCCCGCAACAAAACGACCTCTAAAATAGGAAAAAAAAGTCCCCTCCGAAGTAGAGAGAAGGCTTCGCTTCTTTGTTCTACTAAAGAGGAGATTCGATCATAAGACTTGACTTACTTTGCTTTCTAGATGTGATTCAAGCTGCTGTAGAATGTCTTGGAAACTATTAATATTCCAAGCTGCTCTGCCAATAAAGAGGCCATTCACATTTTTTAAATCGATGTATTCAAGAAAATTATCATGATTTACACTACCACCGTACAAAATCGGAATTCCGCTGCCAACTTCCGCAAATAGCACCTCCAACGTATCCCGAAGAAAGTCATGGATGTCGGCAACGTAGGCTGCATCTGCAGGGATTCCTTGCTCACCAATCGCCCAGACAGGTTCATAGGCAATCAGAACCTCTTTGGCATGTTCCTTTGATACGCCCTGCAAGCAAACTTTCAGTTGTGCCGCCAAGGTTTCTTTTGAAATTTGCTGTTTCTTCTGATTAATGTTTTCGCCAATGCAAATCAGTGGTTTCATCGAATATCTTAAGGCAGCATGGACTTTTTTATTGATCGCCGCATCCGTTTCATTAAAATATTGCCTTCGTTCCGAATGGCCAAGTTCAATCATATCAATGCCAATTTCAACTAACATCCGTGGCGAAATCTCACCGGTATAGGCACCACTATCTTCCCAATGCATGTTTTGTGCCCCCAAATAAATGTCGGTACCAGTCGTTAGCTCCTTAATGGGCACAAGCGATGTATGGGAAGGAATAATAAATAATTGCAGATTCGACGAGATCGCTTCTGAAATCTGTCTAAGTCCTTTCGTGAAGTCAATTCCTTCTGCGATTGTCTTTGTCATCTTCCAATTGGTCCCTATCCAAATCTTATTCATATCATAACCCCCCTTCTCCCACTCACTTGTTTAGTCAATCATCTACTAGCTACTAAACTTAATGCCTTTTCCAAAATTGACCGTACCGTTGTTTCGTTCGCTTGGTAATTCTCTTTATCTTTTCCTCTCACTTCAACAGCAACACGTAGACCATGCTCGGATTGGAGACTTAGTTCGTCAGCTTTACGTAAAATATCACTTATCTTCTCAATCGTTAAGAAACCAGGTTCCCCGATTGGCATATGGAAATCCCCATATAATTCACTATTCGGATCGACTACTGCATTAGAAAAATGAATTTGGTGGATCTCTGCTTTGGCTAGTTCTAATGCCTCCGAAATGTCTTCCTTATTTAAAGCAGCATGCGCTGTATCAAATGCTAAACCAATATTGCTGTATTTTTTTGCCACACTTGAAAGCAATTCGACGGTATCAACCATCGGTCCAATCAGACGTTTTTTATGGGCAAAACGATCAAGATGTTCGACCAAAACATTCATATTATATTTGCTAGCTTCCTCGCAAATATCGCACAAGGCTTCATAAAATCCTTCCATTGCCTCTAGTCGTCGTTCTGGACCAGGGTCTGGCCCTGGGACAAAAGCAATATTGCCAGCCCCGCATTCTGCTGCAAAGTAAATATTTTCTTTTATCTGACGAACGGTTTCTGAACGCAATTGTGAATCCAAAGAAGAAACATCGAGGTTATTTTTATCTATTAAAAAAGTGAACCATTGTGTCAGTTGGAAGTTATATTGTTCCTTTAAGGCCAAGATGCTCTTACGCTCCTGTTGATCTTGTCCATCTGCAATTTCAAATGAACGATAGAATTCTCCAGCAGCCATTTTTTCAAGCAAATTGACCGTAAAACCTTTTTCTTGTTGCATCGGAAAATATATTTCAGGTACAAGCAGGGATGGAATAAACTGTGTACTCATTTTACATTTCTCCTTTACCGATTGGTTTTCAAATGATTTTTCCTCATGCAGCCTCATGATCTGCTAAATCGAATCTAGCTACTAAACCTTAAGCTTGCAGCAATGCAAAGCTAGATTGATAGATTTGGTAAGCCTCAGCTGCTGTCCCATTTTGGTGAATGATCTTATTTAACCCAGCCACGACACCAATAGGATTTTCATCTAATGTAATATTCCGGCCAACGGCCACACCTTTAGCCCCCATATCCATGCAATGCTTCACATATGTAAAGTAATCAAGGATGTTATCCGTTTTTGGCCCCCCTAATACAAGAACAGGACGTTTGGCCGCTTCAATAATTCTCACATCTTCTTGATCACCCGTCAGTCGTGTTTTAATAATATCCGCGCCTAGTTCTGTCCCAATCCGTGCCGCTGCCGCAATCTTATCTATTTGATTGGATTCTGGATTTGTCACATGGTAGCTGTACGGTAACGTTTCACACATATACGGGACATTCCAGTGATCCGCCGATTTAGCAAGATCCCAGGCCATTTTATGTGAGGCCGCTTCTCCATCCCCGCCAGGGAAAGTCATCGAAATAACACTATCTGCCCCAAGCTTTAGTGCGTCTTCAACTGAGAGAAGGTCGGTTGTTTGAGGAATCCGTGCATCAAATACACTAGTAGAGACGTCAGCACGTACAATCAAACCTATGTCAGTAAAGGACTCAGCATACAGTTTCGCCATTCCATATGTAACGATCACAGCATTAAGTCCGTTATCAATCAGCTTTGGCAACAGAGCAATCGTTTGATCAATTCCCGCCGTTTTGCTAGAAAAATAATATCCATCCAACGCCAGCGTAATCGATTTTCCATCATTCGAAAAAATTCTCGACATCCTTCTTGTTTTGGACATATTGTGCACCTTCCTTGTTATTTGTTTATCGAACCCTTGTAAAAAAGATCTCACGGTGGAGATCTTTTCGTTTGGCTCTATTAAACTTGCCTGTTGATT
>NZ_JBALOS010000093.1:16595-19288 GCF_036962765.1 Neobacillus drentensis | reverse complement strand
CGCAGGAGTCTTCGCGCCTGGAACGTAGATCAACAGGATGCCAAAATCAATAAACTTTAACATAGCCTTTCGTTTAAAAATTATTTAACTGTCGCAATTTCTAACAAGTCAGCTTGAACGAGAATCTTTTTTAGCTCCTCAATCTTCTCAGCACTTAACGGACGAGCTGGCGCAAGAACGTTTGTGGAAATGTCCAGACCCCTCAATTTCATGGCTTCTTTTACGACACTGACAAATGGTGAATCTAGTTTGTACATAGTCGGCATAAGAGCGATGCGTTTATGTAATTCTACTGCTTCATCAAAACGCTTCTCTTGGAATGCCTTGTACACACCAATCCCTAGTTCAGGAGCGAAATTGACAGAGGCGCTAATCGCACCGTCTCCCCCTAGACTCAATGTTGGGAATAAATGATCATCAAAACCGGCGAAAACGACAAAATCAGGATGTTTGCCTTTAACGGTTAAAATCATATCGCGAATATGTGAAACGTTTTCAACCGTTTCCTTAATTCCGACGATATTATCATGTTTATCCACCAATTTAAGGACGAATTCCGGACTCAAATCCTGTCCTGACATAGTAGGGAAATTGTAAAGTAGAATTGGCAAGTGAACAGAGTTGGCAATCTCACTATAATGAGCAAATAAATGTTCCTCGGTCAAAGACCAATAGTAAGGGTTGATGACCACAACCGCATCTGCTCCTACTGATTCCGCATGTTGGCTGAGCAGAACGACTTCACGTGTATTCGTACTGCCCGTACCAATTAAGACAGGTACCCTGCCGTTCACATATTCCGTTGTAAACGAAGCTACTTCTTTACGTTCCTCCACTGACATTTGCGAAAACTCGCCACCCGTGCCAAGAAAGAACAATCCATCCACACCTGAATCTATTAAAAAATCAATAACGGTTGCCATTCCCCTTTTATCAAGTTCTCCTTGTTCATTAAAAATGATCGATACTGGCGGGATAATTCCCTGAATTTTTTTGGTTGTCATTAGATTTTCCTCCTGTTCATTTAAATGATCTCAAATCTATCTTTATTGTTGATCAGCAGCTTTCTCGACCCATTCTCTCATGGATTTAAACATAATCCAGACAGTCGTTGCCCCAGCATCTTGATGGCCGATTGCTCGTTCACCAAGTGACTTTGCTCTACCAAACTTCGCGACATATTCTTTCGACTTCTCGACGCCGATGGCTGCACATTTCTCAGCGGCGACAAGCCCATCTAGTAAACTTTGATTTGCTTCGACACTTTGTTTGATCCCACCGGCCGCAGGCTCAAGTGCATCAATCATCGTTTTATCTCCTAATTCTGCTTTCCCGCGTTCCTTAATAGATTTCACTGAGCCCTCAAGAATTTGTGCCAATAACGGCAAGGTCATTTCTTCCTGGGGATCAAGACCCTTCACACCTCCCGTAAACAATGTGCCAAAAATAACACCAGACGCTCCACCCATGTTCGCAATCATTGACATCCCAATCGTTTTAAAGACCTCATTAATCGTCGTAAACTCTTTTAGGTTTAAGTTTTCTTCTGCTTTGGTAAAACCAACCGACATGCCAATCCCATGATCTCCATCACCGATAGCGCTATCAATTTTGGTTAAGAACGGCTTATTCTCGCGGACTTGTTCGCCAACATACAGGAACATTTCCTTTACTTGTGCGGCAGTCAACTTCACTTCTTGGATACTATTTGGCATAAACGCTCCCTCCAATACTTGTAGGTACCAATCCTTTTTTGTAATACGGTGAATCAGCTGGTGCATTATATAAATCTTTTAATTCATCATCTAACTTCAGTAAAGTGATCGAAAATCCAGCCATTTCTTGTGTTGTACAATAGCTATTAACCTCCATGTCAAAAGCGACTATCTCTTTTTCTTCTAAAATTTGCGCTACTCTGCGGTTAACGATTAATAGTTCCATTAATGTCGTGGACCCAAGACCATTCACTAGTACCGCCACTTCATCGCCTGGCACAATATTGCTTTCCACTAACAATTTCTCCATCAACTTATCGGTTAACTCGTCAGCAGGCATCATTTTTGTACGTTCCATTCCTGGTTCCCCGTGGATGCCCATGCCCACCTCAATTTCATCATCACCAAGAGTGTATGGCGGCTCAGTCGCACCGGGAATGGATCCAGGAGCTAAGGCAACACCAATTGAGAATGTTTGATCATTTGCTTTTTGGGTTACTTGGGTGACTTCTTCTAATGACAGTCCTTTTTCTGCCGCTGCACCCGCAATCTTGACGACGAAAATATCGCCGGCGATTCCTCTGCGATCACCTTTTCGTTCTACAGGAGCAGATGCCACGTCATCGGTAACGAGGACGGTTTTCGTTTGAATATCTTCCATTTCTAGTAATTCTTCTGCCATACCGAAGTTTAAAACATCACCAGAATAATTTCCGTAGATAAAGAGAACACCCTTACCTGAATCCACCGCTTTAGCTACTTCAAACACATTCGTTGGTGGCGGCGCTGCAAAAACATTCCCCAGTGTGACACCATCAGCAAGTCCTTCCCCAATTAACCCTAAGAACAAAGGTTCGTGGCCGCTGCCGCCGCCAGTCACGATCGCCACCTTATCTTTACGATTCCGACGAATGATTCCGTTTACATTTTCAACTTTTTGATAAGTACTTTTATAAGCTGCCAAGAAGCCTTCGATGG
>NZ_JBALOS010000093.1:3629-16562 GCF_036962765.1 Neobacillus drentensis | reverse complement strand
ATTTACAATCATAACTCTCGTGTTTTATTGTGTCAATTTTCATTTTATTAAAAATAGATAAAATTTTCCCTCTCTTTTCGACAAAATTCAACCATTTCATGATAAAAAATAAGAGGGCTACAATTTGCAGCCCTCTTATTCATTTCATTCTTTAAGCTTCTTTAGCAGGTTTAATTGGTTCTTTTACAATAAACCAATAGAAGAAGGCAGCAAACCCAGCAATGACCCCGCCAGAAATAAATGCTAAGGAATAAGAACCTGTTGTATCTAAAATAATACCAGTTACTAATGGTGCAAATGCCCCGCCAAAGTAACCGCCGAAGTTTTGGATTGCACCGACAGATCCAACCATCGCTGGAGGTGCTACGTCACCAGATAATGCCCAAGCGCTGCCAGTAATCGCTGAAACAACACACAGTGCTAACGTCATTAAGGTAATCGTGATCGCTAATCCATGAACAAATGGTAGAAGGATGACAAATGCAGCTGCTAGTAGTGCACTGACCGCAATCAGACCACGTTTCGCGTTAATCGGAGAGCAAATCTTCTTATCCGCTAACACCTTTGTGATGTAACCGCCGCCTAAGTTACCGACAATCCCACCAAGATAAGGAATGGCCGCATAAATGCCTAGTTCTTTAAAGGTAATATTTTGTGTGTTTAATAGATATAAAGGCAAGAATGTAAGGAAAATATTCCAGATCCAAATCGTACAGAAGAAGCCACCGATCATCCCCCAAACGCTTCTATACTTAAATAGCTCTCTCCATTTAATATTGGTCGATTCAACAGTATCGGTGCTTGCGCCGCCTTCAGCCTTAATATAGTCATATTCTTCTTTGGAAAGCAGCTTACTTTGATCCGGTGTTTTGTAGAACTTCATAAATAAAAGGATAAAGACAATACCAATAGCACCAGTAATGAAGAAAAGTGCACGCCAGCCAAACGCTACTTGAATCGCAACGAGGATAGGAGGAGCAATGGCTGGACCAACTTTTGAGGATGCATCCCAAAACCCTGTTGCTAGTCCTCGTTCACTCTTAGGGAACCATTGAGAAGTAATCTTAGCATTAGAAGGCATACACGGTGCTTCTCCGACCCCAAGCAAGAATCTCGCTCCAACTAAGGTGAGCATCTTGTTACAGGCACCTGTTAAAGCGGTTGCAATACTCCACCACAGAACTGCAATCGAATAAATTCGCTTCGCCCCGAATTTATCAATCAACCAGCCGGAAGGAAGCTGCATGCAAGCATACGTCCAGGAAAAAATAGTACCTAAAAGTCCAATATGCGTCATATTTAAATCCAATTCCTTAATCATCGCCGGAGCTGCAATCGAGAGGTTTGTTCGGTCCAGGTAGTTTATGATCCCCCCGATTAATAGCCAAATAACGACGGTCCAACGGAAATTCTTTTTCGTTTTCGCTGCCTTAGCTGGAAAATCCGTCTGAAGCGCTTGTTCTGTTTTCATGTTATTCCTCCTACACCTAATTTTTTATTATTTTTAAAAAAATTCTCAGATAGCGCTTTCACGGATGCTAAAAAAATCTATCCCGATCTTATGTAGGAAGAAAAGGATAGTTTGCTGAAACTTTTAGCTTGCCACGGACAACGTAGGAGCTTATTTACTTCCGACTAGGTTCATCGCACTTTCTAGTGCAGCTCTAATCGTTCTCTCATTTGCAAAATAATCATTCTTGTCTCTACCTTGTACCTCAACTGCTACAGGTAAGCCTTTTTCAGACTGGATGCCAAACTCATCGGCTTTTTGCAAAATACGAGACATCTTTTCGATTGTTAAAAAGCCTGGTTCGCCGATTGGCATATGGTTATCACCATATAAAGGACTCACTGGCTCTAAGACCACATTCGCAAAATGCAGACGGTCCATCGTTGATTTCACTAATTCTAATGAGGTAAAAATATCTTCACCGTTAAGTGCCACATGTGCTGTATCAAAGACGAGACCAACATTCGAATATTTTTCCTTCACCTTCGAAATGATTGGAACGGCTTCACTTGTGAGACCTAATACTCGCTTTTTATGCACTTCGCGATCCATCGCTTCAATTGATACATGCATATGAAATGTAGCTGCTTCCTCACAGACTTCACAAAGACTTTCATAAAATGCTTCAAGTCCTTGCTTCCGTAAATGAGCACCTGGATCAGGACCAGGAACAAACGCAACGGTAGAAACCCCACACTCTGCTGCTAGATATAAGCTTTCTTTCATCTGTCTAACCGTTTTTTTTCTTAACCTAGCATCGATTGCAGAAACATTTAAATCTGTTTTATAGGTTAGGAATGTTAACCACTGTAAGATCGATAAGTTATTTTGTTCTTTTGCTTGTAAAATTCTTTTTCGATCCTCTTGATCATACCCATCCCCGATTTCAAATGAGCGGTAAAAACCTTGGGACCCCAAATTTTCTACTACACTCGCAGCGAAACCCTTTTCATCTTTTACCGGGAAAAACACTTCAGTGACGAGCAGCGATGGTATGATTCGGTTACTCATTAAATTCTTACTCCGTTAATAATAGGCTTTAATTTTTCATCTACATATTTACTAATATCATAGATACATTGATCAGCATTTGTTTTCGTTTCTTCTGTTTCTTCTTCGACCATAATCCAGCCATCATAGCCAAAATCAACTAACGACTGAACAATGGCAGGGAAATCAATATCACCTGTACCCATCTTTTTCCACTCAAAGTTGTTCGAGCAATCTTTAAAATGAACATGTTTGATAATTGGTAAGTACTTTTTAACCACTTCGACTGGATCCATTTCACCTGCTGCAATGTGGCCAACATCAGGTGTATAAGCTACATATCTTGTATCTAATTCTTCAAATAGAAGATTATAATCGCTTTCCGTTCTAAAATAAGAAGTTGCTGGAGAATGTGGATGGAATACCGCAACGACGCCGTTTTCAACAGCACGTTTACTAACGGCATTCACGCAACTAATAATCTCTCGTTGTCTTTTTAATAGATTGTCGCGATTTGGACCAACTCGTGCAGGTAGATTTAGTTTTGCATTTGGGAAGTGTTTTAAATAGTTAATATAATAATCAGCCCGTTGTTTCTCTTCCTCGGATTCTGTGTCACTTTCCCAGCTGAATGGTAAGGTGATGGCTGCCAACTCAAGATCCAGACTATCAAGTTTCTCTTTTAGTTTCTCAGGCGCTTCATTATATTTCCCCAATAAAGCATACTGAACGTCAATCCCCTTGAACCCAGCTTTCTTAACCGTATCGATCATATGATCTAAGCAGTCCACTTTTTCATCATAATCGAGTACCCATGTTGATCCGTGACAACCAAACTTAATCGTCATTTGCGATTTCCCCCTTTTTAAAATTGAACTACTTGTAGCTGCGGAATTTTACAATCCTTAGCAAACGCTCGCAAAAATCATTTAGCAAACAAGTTGTTTCTCTATTTAGAATATTATCATTTGTTTTTGTTTTGTCAATTGTTTTTCCGTTAATTTATTTTATTTGAAAACAAACGAAAGAAAAAAACTATAAACAGAGTAATAATTCAACTATTTAACTATTTTTTACGTTTTATTCATATAATACTCCTATTACACTCAAAATAAGCAGTCACAGAAACCAATCATTTACTTTCGTTATTTTTCGTTTTTGGAGAAAAACATTGACATAAACGAAAACAAATGAAAGAATATGGATAATCAAATTAATTGGAGTGATAATTGTGAAAATTGGAATTGGTTCTGATCACAATGCTTTTCAAATGAAAGAAGAAGTAAAATTATATATTACTAGCTTAGGGCATGAAGTGGTCGATTATGGCTGTTATTCCGAGGATGAATTCGATTATCCTGCCGTGGCTTTTAATGTCGCTACTGACATAACAGCCCTCAAACTAGATCGCGGGATTCTCTTATGCGGAACAGGGATCGGTATGTCGATAGCAGCCAATAAAGTGCCAGGGATTCGTTCGGCCCAATGCCATGATGTTTTTTCAGCAGAACGCGCTCAGCTTAGCAACAACGCCCAAATCATGACCATCGGAGCAAAGGTTATTGGAGAAGAGCTAGCCAAAAAGGTAGTCGCAGCCTATCTAAGCGTTTCCTTCCAAGGCGGTAATTCCGCCAGAAAAATTGATCAAATCATGGAGAAAGAAAAGGAATATCTACTTAACGGTTCATGCTGTTAATCTAGTTCCAATAGACGGATTAGCCAATAAGAGGAGGAAAACACCATGCAAACAAAAAGTCAGTCCTGTTCTCTCGGTTTAGTGATGGATTTTCTTGCAGTCTCACAACAAGCAGCGATTGCCGCTTATCCATGGATCGGCAAGAGGGATAAAATCGTGGCTGATGGGGCTGGCACGAATGCGATGCGGAACCGCATGAACCTAATTGATATGCAAGGATGTATTGTCATCGGTGAAGGTGAAATGGATGAAGCCCCAATGCTATACATTAATGAAAAGCTCGGAACCGGAAATGGTCCTCTTGTTGATATCGCTGTCGACCCTGTCGAAGGAACAACACTCATGTCGAAGGGTCAAGAAAATTCACTTGCTGTTATTGCTGTTGCTGAGCGAGGAAGCCTATTACATGCCCCAGATATGTACATGAAAAAGATAGCAGTCGGCCCAAAAGCAAAAGGGTATATCAATATAGAATTACCATTAACGGAAAACATGAAAGCTGTAGCATTCGCACTTGGAAAAGAAGTTAAGGAGTTAACGGTCATGATGCAGGATCGGCCGCGTCATCAAGAGTTAATGAATGAGGTGCTTTCCGCTGGTGCCCGTTTGAAGTTGTTTTCCGATGTTGATATTACTGGCGCAATTGGAACTGCTATCGAAGAAATTGATGTGGATATTTTAGTCGGAACGGGTGGTGCCCCAGAAGGAGTCATTGCCGCCACTGCGTTAAAATGCCTCGGAGGTGACTTCCAAGCAAAACTCATTCCCCAAGATGAGGCTGAATGGAATCGTTGTATTCATATGGGGATAGGAGATCCTGAAAAGCCGTTAACTTTAGATGAGATTGTCAAAACAGATGACTGTTTCTTCGTCGCAACCGGTATCACCGATGGAATGCTGTTAAATGGAGTAAAGAAAAAAGAAAATGGGACGATGCTTACCCACTCTTTCATTACCATTGGCGGAGAAATGAAAAATTCACAATATATCGATGCAACTTTTTATTCATAACCAACAAAGTTTTAACTGCCACTTCCCATAATGCTCCCCAACTTTTTGTTGAACTTCTTTGAAAAAACCATATTGGAAATTAAGACCTAAGCCGTATAGATAATTACGACCGCGGATGATATTTACTAGCCTATTATCTTGGTAAACTAATCAAGCAGGGATATTCTAAAACAATCCCAAGATCATAGGGGGTACATCTGTGAAAAAGCTAGGGCCAGCGGGGATGAAATGGTTAAAGATCATTCATATTATATTAGTTGCTTTATTTTTTGGCGGAATTATGAGTTCCGTTGCGTTAAATTTCGGGGTTAAGTTAGCAACCTATGATGAGACGTTTGAAACCTATAAAAAGATTGTTGTCATTAGTGACCAAATCATTAGAACAGGAGCTGTGGGAACGTTACTTGTTGGTTTCGTGTATGGATTGTTTACCAATTGGGGGTTTTTCAAGCATCGCTGGGTTACAGTGAAATGGATCCTTTTTGTTGGCCAAACGATTGTGGGAATTTTTATTGTCGACAAATTAATGTTAGCAAATTTGGCTATCTTGGAGACAGAAAAAGCTATGGCATTAGTTAATCCAGAATTTATCCAAAACCAAACCATCAGGCAATATGCCATTATCTTTCAAGTTGTCATAACGATTTTCATCTTCTGCATCTCAGTATTTAAGCCTTGGAAAAGGAAGAATCTAGTCTCGAAACCTACTAATTAAGGTAGATAGGCAACCTCTTATAGTTAATCCGATATAAAAACAAGGGATACTGGTTTTTAACAGTATCCCTTGTTTTATCTAATCGATATTTTTTCTTTTGATTTTCGCGGGATAATTGATGGTTTGCTGCTACGAGGGATTTGAGGCTGATTTCGCACTCTCAGAAAAAATACAAATTTGTTAAATTTTAATGTATTGTAGATATAAAGAAGATTCTTTGGATTTAACTTTAAGGGGGAATAGACTTGATTAGAAAGCTTACAGACCAAGATCATCATCAGGTTCTCGCATTTTTAAGTGAGGAACCATCTATTAATCTATTTATCATTGGGGATATTGAGGCCTTCGGGTATTCTTCAGAGTCACAAGAACTTTGGGCCGAGTTTGATGAACAGGACACGATTAAAGCTGTCCTCCTTCGGTTCCATCAATCTTTTATTCCCTATGCAAAAGGCGAATTCGATACGAGCGGTTTTATATTGATTATGAAATGCTACAGCCAGCCGATTCTCCTATCCGGAAAATCAGATATCGTAGCGAAATTTGAAGCTTATGATGAGTTACAGCTTGGAAAGAAGCAAGTGACTTATTTTGCTGAATGCCGTAACGATGAATGCCTGTCTCCCGACGATGTCGTATATAAAAAGGCAAGTATCGAGGATGTCGATCAAATCATAGAACTCCGCAATTCAATTGAGGAATTTCATGTTAGAAGTGATGCCCGCGACGTATTGGTACAGTCAATGGAGGCTAATACATCAAGAACCTATTTTACAGAGGATAATGGTGTCATGACTGCTTGTGTTTCAACCGCAGCGGAAAATTCAATGTCGGCAATGATTGTAGGAGTCTGCACTAAGAAGGAGTACCGCCGGCAAGGACTCGCCTCATCTATTATGCAAAAGGTCGTTCAAGATGTCTTAAATGAAGGAAAAACTCTTTGCCTGTTTTATGATAACCCAGAAGCTGGCAGAATATATAAGCGACTTGGCTTTAAGGATATTGGAATGTGGACTATGCATCGTTGATTTTTCTAAAACAGCGGGACCACTAAGTTTTAATTATGAATGCAATAAAGCGCATCCCCAATGGCGAACAGTGGCAGTTACTGTTCGCTTTCTTAAAGGAATGGCGCTCCCGCAAAATTAATGGTTCATTCTATTATTTGGTTAATCCATTATCTGAAACAGAATCTTTGCAATATCACTGTTTTCCATTCTGCCGCTAAACAAATGACTATTTTGCCCATAAGCATAAATGGGAACATCCTCACCTGTGTGTCCTTTTGTTGTCCACCCCGTACTGGAATAGTGGTTGATGATATTAATTAGGGCCTGTCCTGTATCCTCTTCTTCCATTTCTAACGTTAATTGAATGATTTTCAAGTCCTCTTCATGAAGCGGAAAGGGGATGTGCTGCTTTAAGGTTGTCATTTCTTTTGTTTCATGCAACCGTCTGGCAATGACAGACGGTGTTGAGGTAATCGATTTAATAACAGCCGGATTCCATTTATAGTTACCATTTCGATCAATGCTCATTCCGCCAGTCGAGTGATCAGCTGTAGCCACAACAATCGTATCCTCTCGAATGAGAGCGAACTGAATTGCTGCTTTAAACGCTGCTTCAAAGTCTTTAACCTCACTCATTGCCCCTACGATATCATTGTCATGCCCTGCCCAATCAATTTGACTTCCTTCTACTAAAAGAAAAAAACCCTTTGGATTCTGCTTTAAGCGTTGAAGGGCGGCTTTCGTCATTTGGGATAGTGAAGGAACAGTTGGCCCTCGGTCAATCTTTTTCGGCAATTCAATCGGTGCAAATAAGCCTATCACCTGCTCATTTTTATTCGTGACAAGCTCTTGAAAATTGGTTATATAACCAAAATGATTTTGAACAAACTCTTCTATTAAATTTCGGTCATTTCGTATGAAATAAGAAGTTCCTCCCCCGAGCATCACATCTATCTTATGTTTCCCGTTGATACGTTCGTCCAGATAATCATCAGCAATTTGATCATACTGTTCTCTAGATTCCATATGGGCGGCAAACGCTGCCAGGGTAGCGTGATTAATCTGACTTGTTCCTACGAGTCCAGTAGATTTGCCGCGAAATTTAGCTAATTCTAAAATAGTTGGAACAGCCTGTTTATCAATGTTTAGGCCAAGGGCACCATTATAAGTTTTATAACCCGTCGATAAAGCCGTCCCTGCTGCTGCAGAATCTGTGATATTACTTTCTCTATCTAAAGAATAGGTAGATTGGGAACCTACAAAGCATTGGTCAAATATTGTGGGGTTCATTAATCCTTTTTGAGAATCATGGTTGAAGTAGCGTAGACCAGTTGTATAGGAAAAACCCATGCCATCGCCGATTAGTAAGATTACATTTTTTACCTTCTTCGTTACGTTATATTTCATAAGAGGATGGAATGAATTCAGTTTATTATATTGTTGCTCGACATTGGAATTTAACAATGCATACAACACCTTTCTTTTTAACGGACTAATCATATTTGCAACCATTTCCTATCCCATTCCCTTTTATAACATAAAAAAGGGCTGTCTAATCAGGTAATACAGTAGTTTTACAAAAACTCTAAAAATTCTTAATAATCGCCTTGCGCTTTTTTACTATACAAAATCTTTACATTTTTTTAACAGTACCTCTAGAAGTATAGGACTCTAAATCTAATACAATGAAAGGAGAATGTATTTTTGGAGGGAGTAGATGAGGATGACGTTTATGTATCGAATGTATCCCCATTACGGATGTTCAGAATTGGTCAGAGAGGGAATGTTATGAGGATCGCCATTTTCACTGATACGTACGATCCAGATATCAATGGTGTTGCTCGCACGCTTAAACATTTTATTCATTACTTGGATAATCAAAACATCTCCTACAAAGTCTTTGCACCTGATTCGATTTCAAAGGAATATGCTTCTTCCCACGTTCGTCGCATTAAAAGTCTCTCTTTTTTCTTATATCCTGAGTGTCGCCTGGCTTTTCCCAATCTTTCTCGTATTAAATCCGAATTAGAAGAATTCTCCCCAGACATCATCCATGTCGCTACACCATTTAACATGGGACTTTGTGGTGTTTACCTTGCAAAAAAACTAACTATTCCATTAGTCGGCTCCTATCACACGGATTTTGACCAATACTTGCAATTTTATGACCTTCAATTTTTTTCAAAAATCCTTTGGAAATATATGAATTGGTTCCATAAACCCTTTAAAAAATTATTTGTTCCTTCTAATGAAACGTTATCTCAACTTAAATGCCATGGATTTACCAATTTAGAAGTTTGGCCAGGTGGAGTCGACTGCCAGCTTTTTCATCCTTTTTATGAAAAACAAGCTATTCGAGAGGAATGGGGGATATCCAAAAAATACCTCCTAACCTTTGTAGGCAGGTTAGCACCAGAAAAGGATGTAAAGACACTTCTAGCTGTGGCAAACGCACTGCCCGCTGAGATCAACGAGCAAGTTCAATGGTTTGTGATCGGAGACGGACCACAAAGAGAAGAATTGCAACTCGAAGCACCTGCATCCATGACCTTTACAGGATACTTAACAGGAGGACAATTAGCAGAAATCTACTCCGCATCAGACTTATTTATTTTCCCATCTCCTACTGAAACGTTTGGAAATGTTGTGATTGAAGCACTTGCAAGTGGTATACCCGCTATTACCGCCGATTCCGGAGGCGTAAAAAATATTAATAAGGCAGGGATGACAGGTTTTTTGTGTGAAACGGGCAATGTAACGGAGTTTGTGAACGCTATCTTGAAACTATTAGAAAATGAAAGCCTGCGAATGCAAATGGGGATAGAAGGAAGGAATTATGCCCTTACACAAAGTTGGGATAAAATCTTTGCCCATTTACTTATGAATTATCGAGCCGTTATCGAAGAACCAAAGAAACAAAAATATGCATGATTGATTGTCCGATTTTTCACCAATTTATTATAGGGAAGGAGTAGTGATTGCGTGGATACTTTTTCGCATATTATCATAGGGTTAGGCATTGGTGCTCTTGCTCAAATCGATCCTGCCGTATCATCTAATCAGACTCTTTCACAGGCGGTCATATTAGGTGCGGTTATTGGCTCAAATGCACCTGATTTTGACTTCCTCTATCGATTGAAAGGAAAGGGCAGCTATTTTCGAAATCACAGAGGCCTATCACATTCACTTCCTCTTCTTCCTTTATGGGGCATCCTGGTTTCAAGCTTGATATATCCATTCTTCTTCGGATTACCCTTTTTTCATCTATTTTTATGGACGTTTTTAGCAGTGATTCTTCATGTCCTTTTTGATTTATTCAATGTCCATGGAACACAAATCCTGCTTCCTTTTTCTCGAAAATGGATCGCCTTTGACGCAATCCCATTATTGGATCCTTACATTTTGATACTCCATTTTCTAGGATTTGCTTTACTCTTATTCTACCAGGCAGGGATCACCTTTTTAATCATTTATGTTTTCATATTTTTGTATCTTACAGTTCGAACTCTGTCCGCACTCAAAACAAAAAAGTATCTACAGCAACATTTTATTAACGCAGACGGTGTAAAACTAATCCCCCGTACCGCTCCTTTTAAATGGGATATTATTATTGAGACGGGTGAGGATTTCTTATTTGGCGTTTATTTTAATAATAGTCTCTATATAGAACATATTCTTGCCAAAAAAATCGACTTTCCGGAATTAGTTTCGGATAGTACAACAGACCAGACTGTTTCAGACTTTCTTGCCGGTACAACGTTCGCTTATCCTTTTGTTGATGTGAGAAAAAACGGCTATTTGGTTTTTTGGAAAGATCTTCGTTTTCGAACTAAAAAATTTTTCCCTTCCCTTGCTATCATGTTTATTTCCACTGATTTTAAAAGCAAGAATAGTTATATAGGAAAGGTACGCTCGTTAAAACAATACAAAAAAGTGTTACGAAGCTTAACAAATAACCATTCCTCTATCAAATAAAGGAAAATACTTACTTCAATATCAAACTAAACTGTTTAACTATTATCTATTTAACATTGAATGCGAAAAGACAGAGAGCATTTCGCCCTCTGTCTTTCATTATAGTAAAGTAGGGTGTCAGACCTCACTATTCTTCACAAAGTTGGTCACATTCCGGTTACAAATTTTTTAATTTTTACTAAATAGTGGTTTTATTATAGCCTAAAGAACATTCTTTAAATTATTATTAACTTACTAATGTTTTATTTTCACAAACCTAGAGGTGGCAAAACGATGAGTGAAGAAGAACCATACTATATAATTCAATCAAAGAAAATGTGCAAATATAGCGGCATGGATCCAGATGTGATCGCCAAACCAAAAAGATTTATGACAAAAATTGAACTAGATTTGAAAAGAAGGGCTTATTGTGAAATTTTATCTGTTGTCAGTTATTTCTCAACTAAACTATTGGATTCTTTACAAGGAACGCCGATTTTGATCTGCGTCTCGGACTCAAACGGATACTTATTAGATATGGTTGGTGACGATACCATCAAATCTACGGTAGAAAAATTCGGGATTACATTGGGCAGCCTTTTTTCACAAGAAGATACGGGAACAAATGTCATTAGCTTAGCCCTACAGCAAGGACACCCGGTCCAATTAATAGGCAAAGACCATTATCATAAGTTCCTTTATGAGATCGCTTGTTACGGCGCACCGTTTCATTATAGAGATGATAATAATATGCTGGGCAGTGTTTCGATCATGATGCCAGTCTATTTTCAGAATCCGTTATTATTAACGATGTTATCTCAAGTAGTAGATTCTATTGAGAGAGAACTGCTGCTAAGAAAACAAAATAGGAAACTTAATATTTTGAATCAAATCATGATAAGCAGATCAAAAAATGGAATCGTCATAACGGATGAAAAAGGGATGATCCACGAGTTTAATGATTTTGCTGAGCAAATTTTCAACGCTAGGAGAAGTGATGAGATCGGGAAGACTATCTATCACTCACGATTGATTGGAGATTATTTTAAACGGGTAATTGAGGATGAAAAGAGACTAGAGAATGTCGAACTTAAAATTACAAATAAAAATGGGAACTTAATTGTATGTCTATTTGACGCCCAGCCAATCTATGAAGATGAAAAAGTGGTTGGTGCATTTGGTCAATTCAGAGATATAACCGACAGGTATTTAGTTGATGAAAAAATGAAAGAGTCAGAAAAACAAGCCCTGGCCGGTCAAATTGCAGCAGGAATCGCTCATGAAATTAGAAATCCATTAACTACCGTAAGAGGATATTTACAATTTCTAGCAAGTGATGTTGATGATAATATCTCACACATCTTTTCTAGTTTGTTAATACCAGAAATCGATCGTGCAAATAACATTATCTCTGATTTTTTAAGGATCACCAAGCCTTCAGATAATGAGTTTAAAGTGATCCAAATTCAGAAGTTTTTACTGGATTACCTCGGGGGATTCCTAAAAAGTGAATCATTACTACACAATGTAGATTTGTATATCGATATTCACCCGGACACAAAACAACTTTCTATCCTATGTAACCGAGCAGAATTATTGCAGGTCTTTATTAATTTATATCAGAATTCGCTGCAGGCGAAGGGGAATCATCCATTAAAAATTAACCTAAACACACGGTTAGTTAACAGTGATGTTCATTTTATCTTCCGAGATAACGGAAGAGGGATTGACTCTTCTATCCTGACGCATATTTTTGATCCGTTCTTTTCGACTAAAGACACTGGAACTGGTCTGGGATTATCTGTATCTCGAAAGATTGTGGAAAATCATCGAGGAACGATCCTTGCCAGCAGTCATGAAAATGGCACAGAATTTACGATTGTGCTCCCCCTTTACCAACCTAATTACAGTTAGACAAGTAAACAAAAGAGACAATTCTTTTATCCTGATATGTCCCTTTTGTTTTTTTATTAAGGCTATTTTCGCATTGGTTGTTGTTTTTCGTATAAGTTTATCAACCCGTTTAACTACATGCTTCGTGACATCT
>NZ_JBALOS010000093.1:0-3617 GCF_036962765.1 Neobacillus drentensis | reverse complement strand
GAAAAGAGCCTTTATTAAACTAAACAGGAGGTGAAGCAGATTGCCTCACTTCTATATTGAATCGCAGAATAATTCTCTCAATACTACGTACACTACTCTTTAGGTTTAGGGGGGTGAGTATATGCCAAATCAACAAAACAACCAGCAAAAAGGAAAAACGAATCCTAATCAGCAAGGTTCCGGAACTCAGTATCACATAGAGCATGCGAGCAATGTTCCTGATTACGGAGCCAACACGGTCGACCCTAATGCGTTTACTAATGTTACAGAAAATAATCAACAATCATAATTACTTTTAGACGCCCATTTGCGGCGTTTTTTTGGTCTCCCAGTTACCTTCCCGATTCAAGAATTTCCTTAATATGTTTTAAATCTTTCATGTTTGCTCGCTTCATCATTGGTGCCATAAACGGGGCAAAAACTATTGAAAAACCAGTCGGATTCCCCTTGTTCCTTAAGGTCATCCGCGTGCGGTTGCCTGCTAATGCCTCCCAAGTATAGATCGTCTCCATCGGAAATGGTCCCTGTGCGGTTTTCATCACTAGCTTCTTTTCTGGCGTAAACTCTGTAATATCATAGATATAAGCAAGCTCTCTCCCTAGAAATTGTGCTTTAAAGGCCACTTTTGAACCCAGCTTCAATGGTTTTTCCGTTTTCCATTCGGCCGATTGAATATTTACATACCATTCAGGCGCGTGGTCCGGATTGGCTGCATAGGTAGAAACCTCTGCAACAGGGCGATCGATTATTATGTCTGTAAAAATATCTACCACTTGATTAACCTCCACAACCTACAATGTTTATGACTTGTTTTTTCTACATAGGTCCGTAAAGTAAATAACCACAAGTGAACAAATTGTAGAAAAAATCACCAATGACATCTGTGTATCTCCCTTTATTCTTGTATCTCGTCTAGGTATTAACTTCTAGTTTCTGCACTTTTTTAAATAATTATGTTTGACTCCTTACAACATAAATGCACGCCTTCTCATTTTCTAAGCAATTTGACGGACCATAGAAAACTAGAGAATGGAAGGAGTCCTACTTAAGTGGTATAGTTAGATAATACAGTTAATTTAAAATTTTAGTATTTCCGCTCAGACAAAGCCTACTTTTTCAAAAAAGATAAAGTAGAGAATCGACAAGAGGTGTAACCATGAAACAAGAAATTGGATTTATTCAAAGGGAAGTTTTAAAGGAAAAACCTGATTTTGCTTCACTTGGTTTTGGGAAGTATTTTAGCGATTATATGTTTGTCATGGATTATCATCATGAAGTGGGCTGGTGTGATCCACGGATTACTCCTTACGAACCATTAACTCTCGAACCGTCCGCGATGGTCTTTCACTATGGACAAGCCATCTTTGAGGGAATGAAAGCCTATAAGACAGCGGATGGAGATATCCAGCTCTTCCGTCCAGAAAAAAACATGAGACGCTTGAATGATTCCTGCGATCGCCTCTGTATTCCGCAAATTGATGAGGATTTTTTATTAAAAGCCATTAAACAATTAATTATAACGGAAAAAGATTGGATTCCTGAGGGTGATGGAACTTCTTTATACATTCGTCCGTTCATTTTCTCAACCGAACCCTATCTTGGTGTCCGGCCAGCAAAACAATATAAATTGCTTGTTATCCTCTCTCCATCAGGAGCTTATTATGGGGATCAATTAAGTCCGGTGAAAATATATGTGGAAGAACACTATGTCCGGGCTGTGATTGGTGGAGTTGGCCATGTGAAGACTGCCGGAAATTATGCTGCTAGTCTGAAGGCACAAGAAAAGGCCGAGGAAAATGGTTTTGCCCAAATCCTCTGGCTCGATGCAAAAGAGAACAAATATGTTGAAGAAGTCGGCAGCATGAATATCTTCTTCAAAATTAATGGTGAAGTAGTCACACCGAGATTAAATGGCAGCATTTTACCTGGCGTTACACGAGATTCCGTCCTTGAACTATTAAAGTATTGGAAAATCCCTGTACGCGAAGAAAAAATCTCAATTGAAGAGGTATTTGCAGCTCATCAACGCGGAGAACTTGAAGAAGTCTTTGGTGCAGGAACAGCCGCCGTCATTTCCCCTGTTGGAGAATTAAATTGGAATGAGCAAGCCATTGTGATCAATGACCGAAAAATCGGCGAACTCTCTCAACGCATTTATGATGAAATGACCGGAATTCAACTTGGCAAAAAAGAAGACCCATTTAACTGGACAGTAAAGGTTGCTAAGGTGGAAGTTTAAAGAGGAAGCGCCCGTTTCGCTTAGGCGAACAGTGTCAGTCACTGTTCGCCTTTTTTCTCGTTTTCCTCCGGTTGCATTTGTCACTTTTTGCTGAATTCACAAAACTTTCAATAGTCTTTCATTTTTCACTTCGATTAAACGGTATACTACGAGTAGACACTCCTGTTCCCTCCCTCACCTATGCCTCCTCTCCATGGTTTAACCAAACATAAAAAAATACGAAAGCAGGTTGATTTGTTCGATGAAAAACCGCCGCAACAAAAAGTCGATTGTCGCCGAAAATAACCAAATGAGAGTATTTATGCATCCCTTTGCGAATCCCAAAGAACGCAAAGAATTCCTTATGAATCTAGCCATTAGTTCTGAATTTGAGATGCGACATCGTGGTCTGTTTGAGTACTATGGAAAAGATTTAATTGCCTATAAACAAGAAAAACCCTCTGATACTCAGCGCAACGAATTTCTCCGCATCCTCTCAAAATTCATGACGACTCGTTTAGAAGATAACTGTCCTCCTTCATGGAAAGACTGCCAGCCCTCATTTTGGGAAGAACTCATTTTTACTTTTTATCCTCATAATTTGGATGTATCAAAAGATCAAAAAGAAGTGGAATCCTTCCTCTTTCAGTTAAGAAAGTTTGTCCGCTGGCTTGATAAGCGAGTGGGTACCTCTTGGTATTCAGTCATTAAGACATATACAGACGAAGCATCTCCTGACCTTAAAATCTGTGAAAAACTATTTAATGCCTTCATGTTAAGAGACTACCCTCGCATGCATCATAAGGATTGGGACCCTTTTCAAGATTTAGAAAAAACAAATCAAAGCTTTAACCTCTGTACTGAGAAAGTAAGTAGTGTATTCGAAGTGACAAGTATGATTGAGGATAACATTGTCGTTACTGATATCGATACGAAGCGTACTTTTTACCTGAAAGATTTTTCAAGCCATTTATTTATGCCGGGCCTTATCATAAATGGCTTAATTGGCAAAAGGGAGAAACAGGTGACTTGGCATTTGTTACTAGCTGATGCATTCTGTCCCCAAAAAGGAAAAAAATATATCACTATAAAAAAAGAACATCCACTACAGGTTTAAAAATATTCGCGAACAGTGATTTCACTGTTCGTTTTTTTATATTGCCTGTCGTCTGAGAAATTATTGAATTTTTCCAGGAGAATTTGTTATCATCCATTAATCGTTCGGTATGAAGGACAAATGTCGCCGCAGGATTATGTGATTTGTCCTTCATGAGCAGTATGAAGGACAAAAGTTTCCACAGGTTCATGGGATTTGTCCTTCATGAGCGGTATGAAGGACAAATGTCGCCGCAGGTTCATGGGATTTGTCCTTCATGAGCGGTATGAAGGACAAATGTCG
>NZ_JBALOS010000092.1:0-2854 GCF_036962765.1 Neobacillus drentensis | reverse complement strand
CAAAGATACAGCATCTATCATTCAAACGAATCAAAACAAATTCCTTAAAATAATAGTAAAACAAGTTAGAAACGTATTTCTACCTTTTAATAGATATATTGAACAATCAAACGAAATAACCAAATAAGAACCAAAAACTAGGAGGCCAACTAATGACAAATCAGAAATCATTTGATCCGTATGAACTGTTTAATAAATTTAGTAGTCAATTGGAAAAACAAGTAAATGATCTTTTTATGACAAATACAAATAATCCTAGGTTTACTCGGTTATTACAAAAATCTACAGAGACTTCTGCAATGTATAAAGAAATGTTTAAGAAAAGTCAGGAACTTTTAGGAAATCAGTTACATTTACCTAATAAAGATGATGTCGCAAACGTGGCGAAATTAGCTTTACAAACGGAAGAAAAACTTGATTCACTTGAAGAACAAATTTGGACACTAAATGACTCTGTTTCCGCTACAAATAAAGAAATTGAAAGTATTGTAGGAGTTTCTAGTGACATTATTAAACTAACAAAACAGTTAAAAACTGAGTTATCGAAAACGAAATTAGAATTAGCTGCTACAAAAGAGCTGCATTCTGAACTAAAAGTAATTAAAAATGAGTTAGCTGAAGTTAAAGGCTTAAAAGAAGAAATTTCGATTCTTTTACAAATTATGAGTGAAAAAAATATAGATAAAAAAGATAAAGAAGAAAGTGAACTAGCATCATCACCATCTAAATGATCAGACAATAAGGAGGAAAAATTTTGGCAAGAGCTACCCTTTACCATAACGTAATTCCAGCCTTAGATATAGAAAAAGAAATGAATCGTTGGAATAGAGTGATAAATATTACGAATCAACCAAAGCTCAGTGTTAATCAGACTCCGAAACATGAGGTGTGGAAAAAAAATAAAGCGTCTTTATGGGTTTATCCCGCAGTTGAAAAGAAATATGATGTTCCAATCTTTTTAATAAACTCGTTAGTGAATCGAGCTTATTGTTTTGATTTTACGCCTGGTGCAAGTGTTATTGAAAATTTGGTAAACGCTGGATATGATGTCTATTTATTAGATTGGGGATTTCCTGGATACGAAGATAAAGATACCAATTTAGAAGATTATATTGATGATTATTTAAGAAAAGGTGTCCAGCGTGCACTACGACATTCGGGTGCTGAATCCATTTCTTTAGTTGGATACTGTCTGGGTGGAATACTTGCAGCTGTTTATGCTTCCATTGCAGAAGAATCTATAAGAAATCTTGTATTAGTGACACCTCCAATTGATTGGGATGTTAATACGTTTATTCCTGACAAATGGTTGGAGGGGATAAAAAATGGAACCCTTAATTTAGACAGATTTATAGATAGTTATGGAATTATTCCTAAATTTTATCAAGAACAGATGTTTAAAGCTGTGAATTCACCAATCAGCTATACACCATATATAAACCTGCTAAATCATGCAGATGACAAACGTTTCGTAGAAAAATGGTGTACTATGAATAATTATTTAACTGATACAGTTCCTTTTACAAGAGGAGCATATAAACAATTAGTAAATGATTTTATTAAAGACAATAAGCTTGTTAAAGGTGAGTTTGCTGTTCATGGAAAAAAAGTAGATTTTAGGAATATTAAAGAGAATTTATTGGTACTCTCCTCAAAATACGATACTTTAGTTCATCAAGAGCAAAGCAGACCCATCATGGAATTGGTTTCTAGTGAAGATAAAACGTTTCAGGAAGTTAAAGCTGGTCACCTTAATATCGCATTAACTGGCAAACTTGGTGTTGAATTAGATAAATGGTTATGTCATCGTTCATAGATTAAATCTATGACCAAATCTTAACCCTACAAATAGAAAACCTGAAAAAAAGGAGGGGGGTGAACCTCCTCCTCCTTCTTTAACTCACTTTCGATACATTGGTGTGCTTCATTAAAAATTGGAGCAATTTTTGATTGAATTCCGCTGCCGATTCAAGCTTAGCGATATGTCCTGCTCTATTTAATATTGCGAATTCAGAATTTGGGATTTGTTTGTGCATATAGATGGGAATCCAAAGTGGGATTAATAAATCATATCTAGCGGCAATCACAAGTGTGGGAATTTGAATTTTCGATAAGAAAAAGCGGTAATCAACCTCTCCAAGGGCATCTATTGCTTTAAACATGCCTTCTTTATTGGGTTTTAAAGTTTTTTCTAAATCTTGGAAATTTTCCTTATTCCATGAATAAAAACAACTTCTTTCTACAATAATTTTTCTTTGCTCTGCAGAAAGTATAGATGATCGTGCTTTAAATAATTTACCAACAATTTTGCCAATACCATCAAAAAAATATGGGGTAGTACATGCAAAAACTAATGATTTACATCTCTCGGGAGCTTGAAGATACATTTCTTGAGCTACAACTCCCCCCATTGAAAATCCACAAATGTGTGCGCTTTCAATATTTAGGAAATCAAGTAAACCTAGTACGTCACTTGCATAATTTTTAATTGAAATTCCTTCCAATAGGGTATTACTGCCATGTCCTCTAAAATCAGGAATAATCAGATCATACTGTTTCGCCAATTCAAATTGTTTGAACCAACCTTCTTTACATTCTGAGAGTCCGTGAAGAAGAACTAATGGTTCCCCACTTCCCATTCTTAAGAATGGCATCTTGATTAGACTAACAACTGCTTCATTCATACTTATTACCTCCTAAATTTGATATGTTTGATTTTATTGCCATTTTGCAAAAATCTTAAACATTGTTTAATCAGAGGAGTAAAATTTTAATAAGTATTTAAGCCATTGATGTAAAATTACATATATATGTTAAAAACATATATTAAGGATATTATATATGAAGGTAATAT
>NZ_JBALOS010000091.1:2541-15676 GCF_036962765.1 Neobacillus drentensis | reverse complement strand
AACTGTCAGATGTTCACAGTGCCCGTCTTCCTCAAAAAAGTGCTTGCACGGGAACTGTGAGAAGTTCAATTGATTAGTTTAAAACACAAAAAAACAGTTCCTCCTTAAGAGGAACATCCGCTACCGCAACTGGAACAACTTGAACAGCTAGAACCTCCATCATGACCGCCTCCATGCCCCCCATCCCCGTGACCAGAACCATCCGAGGCAGTCCCGCAAAAAATAGCTGTAGAGCAGCCGCTCGTATAATTTGCCGCTTGGGCAAACGTATACACTTTCGCATAATTCCAATAATCTTCAAAATAAAAATAAGAGAAAAATACCATAACAAATGACAGGTTAGTCATTTCACCATATGTCCGCTGCTTAGTAAATTTCCCTTTTTCGTCCACCTGATACGTTTTTTCGGCCTCACATACTTGCTGCTTCATTTGCCTGACGAGATATTCAATAGTACCTTTATTATCTTCATTAACTTTAAAATATCTATTCATCAACCACTCATTACTTTCTTCCTTGAACTCCTTTAGAACCTTTTTATCTATTGGATAGTTGAAAAAACTTCCCCAAGACTTCCAGCTAAATTCAGTGATGGTAAACAAATGAGAAAACACCCAATCAAAAAATGCTCGTTCTTGTGGTACAGGCGCTGGATTTGTGTTAGGCGTATGATGCAGCATTTTTCCTGCATATCGTTCCGAAAAGGATTGATATCTTTGTGTAAATAGCAACATCGTATGCCAGATTTCATCTACTTCTTCACTAAACATAGGCGTTTCCCTTAATATATTTGTAAGCAAAAAATAACGCTTTAATTCAAAAAGCCGCCATTCAAACTCATCTTCCGTCCGTTTCGGATTTTCTTGAAGAAAACGCTGCTTTACTTGTTCAACATAGTCTACATCCAAAGCGGAATCTAATTTTTCAAGCAAGGGTGCTACTGGAACAAGGGTGAGCATACCCAAATGCTCAGGAATATTTTCTTTCGCTAATTTAGGCCGTCCCTTTACTGCTAGTGCCACTACTCCTGTAACAACTCCAGCTAGCAAAAGAGCAGCAGTTACAACTCCTGTAACCAAATGAATCCCCCCTTATTCCATAATAGTTTATTACGTGTTAAAATTTGTAAAAGTTTCATAAATAATCAAAAAATAACAATACTCCTATTCGAAGTATCGTTATTTTACGTTTACATCTATTAAACTAAGTAGCCTCCCAACGCCACCATGGCCTTCTTCAACGCTTGTTCATAGGCTTTATCCTTTCCAACTACAGTACGAAAATCTGCAACATCTCGTACAGTCGAACGCCCTTCTATTTCATAACCATTATTAAAAATAAGAAGACATATCGTTGATTTCTCACTCATACGATGGAACTTTTTCTCAACGATCATTTCTTCTAATTTACCACGTTTTTCATCCTTAATCGGGTGTGTTCGAGAATAGGGAATGACGATATGGTCATACATATGACGATTCTTACAAGTTACGATAAGGATTTTTTCCCCTTTATGTTCGACTTGATTGATCTCTCCGCATTTTGGACAAATACTATCTATGAACATGCTTACCATTCTCTGCACTCCCTTTACATTATTTATTAATAGAATAAGAAACTTCTATGAATTGAAGTTGTATTACTTTATATATTTGATTTCCACAAAAAAATACCTTCTAATATTGAAGGTACAAAATTTAAATCTTATTTTAATTTCCAATGGCTGAAGCAAAGGTGGGAAATCATTCTGAATACAACTGCGTCTTTAGTGAAACCAGAAAAAAGAGCCGCCGCAGCAACCCATGTTAACACAAGTATCGGTTTGTTCAATTTGCAATACCTTATATTTCATCTATATTTTTAAATGATAATATTGGAATCGATGTTATAGAATACCTTGTATATCCATTCTAGAAACCACTCATGCCCATGCCTGGGGAACCTCCCATGCCCATGCCTGGGGAACCACCCATGCCCATGCCATGAGAACCGCCCATAATACGTTGAGAATCAAATGTCATGTTTTCACCTACTTTCTTTTACATACTATGCATAAAGAAAATAGGGGAGCTTATTTTACAAAAAAAATTAGGCAGACAAACACAGCTCTGACCTTAAACTCAAGCAACAAGTAGTTGAACAAGAAAGTTTAAATCATTCTATAGGGGCTATTTTATTTGAATTTAGAATTTTTATAGATAGGACCACGAGTACATCCCCAAAAACAACACATATAGCTAACCTCGATGCTCCTCTCCAAAATAAAAAAAGTCCTAAAAGGACTCTTAAACGCATGGAATTTGTTCATTTGTATTTATTCAAAATCCTTCAATCTCTATATCTTCTCTATAATAATCTTCATCACTTTCTGTATTTTTAAACCAACTATTTATAAACCAATTAATAATCTTCGAGAACATATTGACCACTCCTTATAGATCATTTTAGATTTAAAAAAATGATTGATCTAACTTTGTTCTATTTCAGAATAGCGATCTAATGTTAAAAAAGTATTAATTAACTCTAAAGTATTTGTTAATTATTGATTAAACATAATTTTATTTTCGAAATAGGCATTTCAGTAAATCTAAGAGAGAACAAGAATGTCTGTTAATGAAACATGATACCTTTTGATAGGTGAAAACTTCGTAATTCTATGATTCTTCCAATAAATAATCATAGATATGCTTACCAATTCTACTTATTTTCTGCTTTCCCACAAATACATCATCAAGTCGGTCATTAAGACCGCTGCATAGGCAGTTTTCCCCTTATGGGTTATCACCGCACAATCATGTTCAACATGAAGAAGACTGCCTGTTTTATTGGCCACAAATACCTTGTCCAGATCCATCATACCTGGAATTCTATCTTGAAATTGCTGATAACTCACTATTTTTAATACAGCCGCTCGGCTCTCCTCAGTTAAATATGACCCTTCATGGATAACTTTCAAACATGTCAACATATCCATAGGACTTGTAATATTATCAAGACCTTTTTTAATAGCCTCAAAGTCCATCATTTTCCGATTAAGTGCGGTGTGTTGAAGTCCCATTTTTTCAAAGGAACTATTAATGGCTTCCATTCCCAATCGATCTATTAGCATGTTGGTGGCTGTATTATCTGAGACCGTAATCATTAGGGTTAAGAGATCCTTCATTGTCAGCTTTGCTTCACGAGAAAATAGCTGCAATACACCAGACCCGCCTACATGATTAGTAATCGATACCAATTGATCCACGTTTAGTTTTCCTATCTCACTCTGACGAAATCCCTCTATTAAAATAGGAACCTTAATCAGACTTGCAGATTGAAATTGGCCTTCGTTATTAACATAAAAACTCTCGGTCCCTATTTCGATAGCCAAACCGATTCGCCCACTGAGGCCACGGAGTTCTTCCTCGATTTTTATCTTTAATTTGTCCATCGCTTACCTCGTGACAGCAACCTGAGAATAATCATGATCACCGGTTTTATTTTTATCATACAAATGACAGGCAATATAATGGCTGTCCTCGACTTCCTGCCAGGCAGGTTTCTCCATGGCGCAAACATCCATGGCTACTGGGCAGCGAGTTCTAAATACACATCCGCTCGGAGGGTTAATTGGGCTTGGAAGCTCCCCTTTTAAAATGATTCGTTCGCGTTTGTCCTCAATATCTGGGTCAGGAATTGGAATGGCTGAGAGCAATGCCTTAGTATATGGATGCAGCGGATTTTTATATAGCTCACTGCTTGTTGTTAATTCGACCAATTGTCCCAAATACATGACACCAATACGGTCACTAATTTGCTTTACCATCGAAAGGTCATGGGCAATAAATAAGTAGGTTAATCCTTTTTCTTTTTGCAGTTTCATCAGCAAATTAACGACCTGTGCCTGAACGGATACATCCAGGGCAGAAATCGGCTCATCAGCAATTATAAAATCAGGGTCGAGGGAAAGAGCCCGGGCGATTCCAATCCGCTGACGCTGTCCGCCGCTAAATTCGTGCGGATAGCGATTGGCATGTTCGCGATTTAAACCGACATCTTCTAATAATTGATAGACCCGATTTAATCGTTCCTGTTTGTTTGGATACAAGCCGTGTACTTCCATCGGCTCAGAAATGATTTCACTTACTGTCGATCTTGGGTTTAATGACGCATATGGATCTTGGAAAATCATTTGCATTTGCCTATGAAAAGCAAAGCGCTCCTTCGAAGTAAAATCATGTATATTTTTCCCTTTAAACACAACCTCACCATCGGTTACGTCATAAAGCCCGATAATAGTTCTGCCTGCTGTGGACTTTCCGCAACCGGATTCTCCAACAATTCCGAATGTCTCGCCTTTATTAATGTGAAAGGTTACTCCATCAACGGCTTTTAAAACTTGATCTTTACCTAAGTTAAAATGCTTTCTAAGATTGTTTACCTGTAATAACTTTTCCATGATTATGCCTCCGTCTCAACCCAGTAGCGCCTTGCAGCACATAATTCACGCTCATATATCGTTCCTTCTAAAGGAATAATTTCCACTGTTTTTCCGGTTTTAGGAGAATGAAGTAATTTTCCATCTCCGTAATAAATTCCAACGTGATGAATCCTCCCTTTTCCTTCTTCATAAGCAAAAAATAATAAATCACCTGGTTCGATTTCTGCTATTTCAACTTTTTTTCCAGCAGCTGCTTGGTCGTGTGCATCGCGAGGAATCACATACCCATTTGCCTTACACATCGCGTAGCTGAACCCTGAGCAATCATAGCCATAGCTACTCATTCCACCCCACAAATAAGGTAAATTTAAAAACTGTTCACCAGCGGATACAATCTCATGGCCATTTCCTCGAACAGGAGAATCAGAGACAACGACATTCTCTAAATCAAGCACGCCAGTCCCATCAGGGATTTTAACGTAAACCTTGCCTTCAGCTTCATATAAAAAAGGTAGGGCTGTTAAATAAGAGAGTTCTAAACTAGATTGATGATTTTCTTTAAACAATTTTCCCTTTCGGCTCGTCACAACCGCTAGAGTGACATCTGCCAAATTCCAGCCATCAGCTGCCTCTACTAACTGAGCCTTAGGAACCCAGCCTGGATAGCCCTGGTCTTCTTTAGATGTTGGCTGACTAGGAATGGTAACATGTGCCCAATCACTATTCTCTTCGATAACCATAACCTCTTCGCCATATAATAACTGCGTTTGAACAAGGTTTTCGTTGCATAATTCAAGCCTTGTTTCATACGTTAAGCCCTCTAACCAAGAATCGATCAACACCGGATTGGTTACTGCATCGTTATCTATTTCTCGTGCTGAATCAAAAGATGTCCATACGGTTGCTACTGGAACATTTACAATCCATCTAGCCAATTAAGACCCCTCCTTCAACGTCAATACTCTTAATCCCTAGGCCAGGAGCCTCAGGCATTGTTATAAATCTACTATTATAGTGAACTCCGCCTTCTACAATTTCCTTTGCTAGCATTAGCGGTGCATCAAAGTCAAAACGATTAATATTTTGCTTACTTGCAGCAAAGTGAGCAGCGGCCGTAATACCAAGACGGGTTTCAATCATACTGCCGACCATACACTCGACTCCGCATGTTTCAGCTAGATGGTTGATGATTTGAGCTTGATAGATCCCACCAGCCTTCATCAGCTTAATATTAATCAAATCGGCACTTCTCGTTTTTAATACTTGAAAGGCCTGCTTCGGTGTAAACACACTTTCATCAGCCATAATGAGTGTGTCGACTGCGTCCGTTACCTGCTTCAGACCTTCAATATCGTCTGCTTTTACTGGCTGTTCTACTAGTTCAATCCGCAAATCACTATCTTCCATCTTACGAATAGCGCGGATTGCATCCTTCGCTGTCCAACCCTGATTCGCATCCAGGCGAATTTTAATATCCTTCCCTACCCGCCTTCTAATCTCCTGGATTCGTTCAATATCGGAAGCAATATCATCTTTCCCTACCTTTACTTTAAGGACATTAAATCCCTTTTGGATATAGGAAACGGCATCCTCGCCCATTTCCTCTGGTCCATTCACGCTTACGGTAAAATCTGTTTCCATTTCCTTTTTATGACCGCCAAGAAATTGATAGAGTGGCAGTTTACAAAGCTGGGATAAACAATCATAAATGGCCATATCAATGGCAGCCTTTGGGCTTGGATTTCCAACCAATAGCGTCTTTAGGGCCTGAAAAATCACCTCATATTGTAAAAGGCTTTTCTTATGTAAAAATGGCTTGATCACATGGTGGATCGCCGTTTCAATACTCGAAAGGCTATCCCCCGTAATAACAACAGTAGGAGGTGCTTCACCCCATCCCACGATGCCATTATCGCAGGTAATTTTCACAAAAATTGATTCCGCTGTCGTCACAGTTCGAAGTGCCGTCTTAAAAGGTTTTATTAATGGAACAGCAACTCGGAATGTTTCAATTTGCTCAATAATCATGGGTTAATCATCCTTTACAAGATGCCGCTATCGACAATTAATTTTTTTTCATAAGTATTCATTGAAGCTTGTACCCCTAATGGAATAGCAATATGAGGATTACAATGTCCCATCATAAATCCCTTTACTGCCGGCTTATTTGCGAGTTGAACATAATGAGCGATAACTTCGTCGAGCGATAACGAAAGATTCCTATTTGGGGTACAATCACAAAAGTCTCCAATTAGAATGCCGTTAGCATCTCTGAATTTACCAGCCATATAAAGCTGATTAAGCATCCGGTCAACGGACCGCGGTTCTTCATTCACATCCTCGATGAGCAGCAGCCTATCCTTCGTATCTATTTCATAAGCTGTACCAAGAGTGCTGACTAGAAGAGACAAATTCCCACCCACGATTTCCCCAGTTGCCACACCATCCACTAGAACTTCTAAAGGAGAAATCTGTTCCGTATAGACTAGGGAAGTGGGTTCGAATAATTGCAAAAATCCTTCTTTTGACAATAGGTGTGAGTCCTCTTTCCCAATATCTGATGCGAGCATCGGCCCATGAAAGGTAACTAGCCCCGATTGTTGCCGTATGGTTGTATGTAAAAAAGTAATATCACTATAACCCCAAAAAATTTTGGGATTGTTCTTAATTAGTTCATAGTCAATTTGCTCGGCAATTCTTCCTGTTCCATAACCGCCACAGGCACAAAATACAGCCTTAACCTCGGGATCGGTGAACATTTCATGGAAATCTTCCAGTCTATCTTGATCGGAGCCTGCTAAATAGCCATTTACTTGGGAAACATGTTTTCCAACTTTGACCTTTAGTCCTAAATCCTTCAAAAAAGCGATTCCATGTTCTAGATTTTCTTGATTGGGAGGGCTTGCTGGGGCAATTACACCAACGGTATCTCCCTTTATTAGCCGATTTGGCTTTACTGCGTTCATTTAAAAATCCCCCTTTTCGACACCATCTATAAGTCTATGTTTCTAGGGTAAAAGGGATGTTCGTTTGAACATCCCTTTTATTTTAAAAATACAAGATGATAAGCGAAGGAGCTATTCTAGGCGCTTTCGCTTTTTATTTTTTATCTGCCCATTTGAATTCTAAATATCCGACTGGGTGACGAACAACACCGGTAACATCCTTATTTTGTAAATAAACTTGGTTATAGAAGTGAATTGGAATAATGGGTGCTGCATCAAATAATACTTGTTCTGCCTTGTGCATCATTTCAAAACGTTTCTTCTCATCTTTTTCATTTTTTGCATCTTTGATTAATTGGTCAAATTCAGTATTGCTCCATCCTGTCCGGTTCATTGGTGATCCAGTAATAAAGTTTTCCAGGAAGTTGATTGGGTCCGCATAATCAGCTAGGAATGAGCTCCGTGATAGCTGGAACTTTAATGCTTTTTGATCGGTTGCAAAGACGCTGCTTTCCATATTAGCAAGCTTCACGTTCACACCTAAATTTTCTTTAAACATTTGCTGAAGGGCTTCAGCAATTTTCTTGTGTTCATCGCTTGTGCTATAGGTAAGGGTTACTTCCGGAAGTTTCGTATATTTTTCCTCTTCCATTCCCTTTTTCAACAGTTCTTTTGCCTTCTCAATATCAGTTTTAATGAGGTCACCGCTTGTTTTACGGAAGTCCTCACCTGCTGGATCCTTAAATCCGTAGGAGACAAAACCATAAGCTGGTTTTTCTTTATTTTTTGTTACAAGGTCAACCATTTGCTTTTGGTTAACCGCCAAAGCAAATGCCTTGCGGATATTCTCGTTTTGGAAAGGTTCTTTTGTAAGATTAAAGCGGTAGAAATACTCACCCGCTTGATCTTCTACCTTCACGTCCCCTTCTTTAAATAACTTTTCAGCTAATTCAGACGGAACATCCGATGAATCAAGCTCACCTGTAGTGTACATTTGATATTCAGTATTTTCGTCATCAACCATAGCCCAATGGATTTTATCTAATTTAACATTTTTCGCATCCCAATATTTTTGATTCTTTGTAAAAGTGAAGTCACTATCATGGTTCCACTCAGTTAAATTGAAGGGTCCATTACCCACGAATGAACTTGCTTCAGCAAACCATTTTGGATTTGCTGTTGCTACTTTTTCATTGATTGGGAAGAAGGCAGGATTTGCAATAACACTTAAGAAGTAAGCCTGCGGGCTTGTTAATGTTACTTCAAACGTCTTGGTATCGACCGCTTTTACCTTCACTGCATCAGCTGTCCCTTTTCCAGTGTTGAATGCTTCTCCACCCTCGATGAAATAGCCTAAGAATGCTGCCGAAGATCCTGTTTTTGGATCTAAAAGGCGTTTCCATGCAAATACAAAGTCACCAGCTGTTAGGTCGTCGCCATTCGACCATTTTGCATCCTCACGAATATGGAAGGTATAGGTTTTTCCATCCGAAGATACATCCCAGTCTTTAGCTGTGGCAGCTGCAGGTTGATGGCTCTGATCTAGACGAGTTAGCCCCTCCATAAGATTGTTCAATGCATTCCAAGATACCGCATCAAAGCCAATTGGCGGGTCAAAGGAGGTAGGTTCTTGTCCATTATTCCAATTTACAATTTTTTCTACTTTTTCGTTTGACTTTCCTTTTCCATCATCCTTTTTTGGCTCACTTCCAGCATCTTTATTTGCTGTACAAGCTACTAAAGCAAATACAAGCAAAGAAGTTACCAACATTGTCATAAACTTTTTCATGTTTTTCCCCCTCAGTTTTTTTATATTTATACAAATGTTGAAACCAATTTTTTAGCCCGTTCGTCCAGCAGCCAGCAATCAACCTGATGATTGCTGCTAAGCTGTGTTTTAAACGGGTACGCCTTATCACAAACTTCCATCGCATAGGGACATCTTGCTGAAAAAGCGCATCCAACCGGCGGGGAAAATAAATCTGGCGGTGTTCCTGGTATCGGAACAAGTTCTTCCTTCTCCATGTCCAGTCGTGGTACGGACTGAAGTAATCCCTTCGTATATGGATGCTGCGGTTGATAAAAAATTTCCCGCCTAGTCCCTACTTCAACGATTTTCCCTGCATACATGACCGCAACTCGGTCAGCAACCTGTGCTACTACACCCAAATCATGGGTGATAAGAATAATGGATACCCCTGTTTTCTTTTGGATATCTCTAAACAACTCCAAAATCTGAGCTTGTATGGTAACATCAAGTGCTGTTGTCGGTTCATCGGCAATTAATACATCTGGTTGGCAGACAAGCGCCATGGCAATCACAATTCGTTGCCGCATTCCACCGCTAAACTGATGAGGATATTGTTTTAAGCGTTGTTCAGGACTAGGAATTCCCACAAGTGTAAGCATCTCAATAGCCGTTTTTTTTGCCTGGTCTCGTGATATCTTTTCGTGTTGGATAATTCCTTCCATGATTTGCTCACCAATCGTCATGGTTGGATTTAACGCGGTCATCGGATCTTGAAAGATCATCGATATATTGGCACCACGGAGTTTCCGCAGTTCCGGTTCTTTTAATTTAATTAAATCCATGCCTTTGAATAGGACTTCTCCGCCCGTTATTCTTCCGGGAGGACTGGGAATAAGCCTCATTATGCTTTGAGAAGTGACACTTTTCCCACAGCCCGATTCCCCAACAATCGCTAACGTTTCACCTTTATGTAAATCAAAACTGACACCGCGAACGGCATTTACTTCACCGCCATAAGTTGAAAAGGATACTTGTAAATTGTTAACTTGAAGTATTATTTCCATGATGCTACCTCCTCAGTTTTGGATCAAGGGCATCCTGCAATCCATCACCTAAAACATTAAACGCAAACATTGTTAATGAAATGAACAATGTTGGAAAGAACAAACGCCACCAGTATCCCGAGAGAATAGTAGATAAGCCATCGTTAGCCATTACCCCCCAGCTTGCATGCGGTGCCTGGATTCCGAGACCGATAAAGCTTAAAAACGCTTCTGCAAAAATAGCAGATGGAATCGTAAGCGTCATTTGAACAATGATAGGGCCCATTGTATTTGGCAGCAGATTTTTACGGATGATCCGTGCCGTTTTCGTACCAAATGTTTTCGATGCTAGAACAAATTCATAGTTTTTAATTTGCAAGACTTGACCACGTACTATTCTTGCCATCCCAACCCAGCCGGTAATGGACAATGCTAGAATAATAGTTGTTAACCCCGGTCCAATAACGACCATGACTAAAATGACAACTAGTAAATATGGAAGGCCATAGAGGATTTCCACAAATCTCATCATCAGGTTATCGGTTCGGCCTCCTTTGTATCCGGAAAAACCTCCATAAATAACACCAACGACAAAGTCAATAAGGGCAGCCATCAATCCAACAAATAATGATATTCGAGCACCATAACATGTTCTTGTAAACACATCTCGCCCTAAATCATCCGTTCCAAACCAATATTGACTTGATGGAGGCAAATTCTGCAGTGTTAACGATTGTTTTTCCACCGAATGTGGTGAAATCATTGGTCCGAAAATGGCCAATAATGCTAGGAAGGCTAAGAAAACTAAGCCTGCCATCGCCAATTTATTTTTTAGCAGCCTTAGCCAAGAATCCTTCCAGTATGACAAGCTCGGTCGTATGACTGCTTCTGCCTCTGTTTGATTTCGTACTTTAGGAACAAACCATTCATCTGGAACCTCTGGCGAAATATTTCGTTCTTCATGTTTCCGTAGTTCCATTATTTCGCCTCCTTTTTATGGAGCTTTATTCGAGGATCTAATACCCCATAGGCAAGATCGACTATTAACAGCATCAAAATCAAAATGGCGCTATAAAAGACGGTCGTGCCCATAATGACTGGATAATCTCGAGTATTGATACTGTCAACAAAATATTTTCCCATCCCGGGAATCGCGAATATTTTTTCAATAACAAACGTGCCGGTTAAGATACTGGCAGCTAATGAACCCAATACGGTAACAACCGGCAGTAAGGCATTTCTCAAGGCATGCTTGAAGACAATCTTTACCGGGGACAATCCCTTTGCTTTTGCTGTTTTTATGTAATCCTGTGTTAATACTTCAAGCATACTTGTGCGAGTTAAGCGGGCGATAATCGCCATTGGTCCTGTAGCTAAGGCCAAAATCGGCAATACCATATGTTTTGGGCTTGACCATGTAGCAACTGGAAATAACGGGAATCTTACCGCAAGTTCCTCAATCAAGAAAGTAGCCATTACAAAGTTCGGGATCGAAATTCCTAGTACCGCGATACTCATCGCTGCATAGTCGATGCTTCCGTTATGTCGAAGGGCAGCAAGTACACCGAGTAATATCCCCGAAAAAATGGCAACTAGGAGTGTATAAAATCCAAGTTCAAACGATACCGGAAATCCTCTTCCCAGCATGTCGTTAACGGTCTGTGATGATTTTTTAATGGAAGGGCCCAGGTCTAATTTAACAAGTGCAGCTAAGTAATTACCATATTGGACTATAAGTGGCTGATCTAAATGGTAATAAGCTTCAAGGTTCTTTTGAACCGCTTCATTCGTAGTTCTTTCCTCATTAAATGGGGATCCTGGTACCGAATGCATTAAGAAAAATGTGGCAGTAATGATGAGCCATAACGTGATAATCATTGCTGCAAAACGTTTAATGAAATATGTATTCATGCTTGTCCACTTCCTAACAGAATGTTGTTCTCATCGCCAATTCCGTCATTACTAGCATTGCTTGGTATGCTTCCAAAATGTCCTTCGCTTGAAAACGAACAATGGTCGTTTCTGGGACTATTTCTGTGCCCGGCATTAGGTTTGCCCATTCCGCTTCCCCATAGTTGGTAAATTCAATCGCTAGAAGTGGTCTATCCGGCGGTGTAAGCGGTTTCACTCCCCCTCTATGGTTTAGTGCTACAGCCGTTTTTTCGCGGAGTAGTTGTCCCGCTTTTACCGGTGTCAACGATTTGACGGCAGACCTTGAGATGGATTCTTTTACAATTGCGGTTGTCACACCCGGGATTAACTGCTCTGCCTCAAAAGCCGCACGATCATCACCTGCTACCATCAATAAAGGTACATCGTAATATCCTGCGACATAGGCGTTAAATCCCAGTTCACCTACCGCTACATCATTTATGTACATATTTCGAACGCCAAAGATCATTGAATGGGACATCACTCCCTTTAATGCGGCGCGAGCATGATAGCCAACAAATGCCGCCCCTGTAAAGGAGTTATCTAAGCCTTGGACCATTGAAAATGGTTTCACATCACCTGTTATCAATTGCGTCTCAGGGTGGAGCCTCTCAATTAATAGATTATTCATTTTAGAATGGCTGTCGTTTACGACTACTTCCTTACATCCTGAATCAAAAGCAGCTGTTATGACATGATTCGCTTCATCCGTCATAATAATGCGGCTACGCTCATAGTTATGCTTGCCAGAATCAACTTGGGTATGATCAACCATCCCAGTGATCCCTTCCATGTCGACGGAAATATATAACTTCATCACAAAACCCCTTTCTATTAATTTATAATTTTCTTACTATTATTATAATTTATTTTTCCTTCGTTTTACTAACTTCTCAAAAAACACTACTAAAGTACCATATTTTTCCTCGGAATTAATCGAAGATTGATTTTTGGATAAAAATATCTATGAACAAAGTTGTATTCCTTTATAAAAAGGCTCTGTTAAACTTGCCTGTTGATTTCCGCTCCAAGCGCTTCGCTTTCC
>NZ_JBALOS010000091.1:0-2427 GCF_036962765.1 Neobacillus drentensis | reverse complement strand
AAGCATCACTTTTGTAAAGTATAATCTCCAGCTCATAAATTAATATGGACTCAAGTTTGTTTTCTAGTTAGATCCTTTCGGCGATATACACTTAATACAATACCAATTAAAATCGTATTTAGCAGTGTTGGCATTAATCCATAGCTTATAAATGGCAGGGACATCGAAATTAATGGAAAAACACCTATTGTCATTCCGATATTAGTAGCTAACTGAACAGTATAAAGAGCAACTGCGCCGATTAGAAGAAGTTTGCCATACGAATCTTTTATCCTACTTGTGATGACAATGATTCTTGCACCAAATAGGAATAGGATCAATACGAGTGCAATGGCAAAAAGCCAGCCGTAATAGTAGGTAAAGCTAACAAAGACCAAATTGGTATGGGCCTCGGGAATAAACTCTTTATTCATTGTGCTACCAAACCATCCTGCTTTTGACAGAAGTTCTTTCAAGCGCAGTATCATAAATCCTGGTCCATCAGAATATTTTTCCGGGTTTAAGAATGCCAACAAGCGATCTTTCTGATAAAAACTTAAAAACCTCCAAGAAATGAAACTCACTAACACGAACAAACTAACTGATACTCCCCAGATCGAGATAACAATTTTCCGACTAAACTTACTCCACCAAACCATCGAAAATACCATGATTGTGTAAATGTAGGTTGTTGAAATACTTGGTACCATTAATAACAAAATGATTGGCAGGCAGAATAATAGAATAAACTGCCAAACCTTCAACCTCTCATTACTAAATAAGGAAGCCCAGGCAAGGAAGAAGAATGGCAGCGACATGATGCTTTCAATAGTTAACGGTCCAATCCTAAGAAGTGAAAGTCCATTAATTGTGGTGTTTGAAAATAGTCTTAACACCAATAGAAGTAATACCCCAATTGAATAAAATAACCAACCCTGTTTTTTTAACTTCCTATAATCAATGAGCATGATCCCTACAGCTGACGCACTGCCAATTAGAGTAATAACTACTTTAGAGGCTAATAGATATTCTCCCATAATGCCGATTGAAAACATCGGTAAAAATCCGAGACCGAAGATTGTCATTAAAAGAATCACAAGGATCCAATCTACTTTTGGCCGATGGAGTTTATTCAGCTGCTTGCCTAATTTAATCGAGCTACCCATTTGCTCTACCGCTTTTCCCTCAGCCTCTGTTTCTGTTTGTCCCTTTTCTAACCATACATTTTTCGCTTCCTTTAGGTGATAACTCAATTCATCCGCAACATATTTCTTTGCTTCCTTAGATTTGATCTGGGCAAGGACTTCATTTAAAAAGACGTCTTTTTTGTTCACTTATGCCTCACCTCTCAAATAATTCTTTCCATACAACTTGCCTTTTGATTTGTCTTTTTTCGGCTTTCCGCAACACTCTTCGTCCTTTATCCGTTAACTGATAATACTTTGCTTCCGTTTCAGTCCAGCTTGATTGTATACTTCCAGACTGCTCCAATCGGTGTAAAAGAGTATATAAAAACCCTTCATTGTCTTCAAATTTTAGAATACCTCTTCCCCGCAATAGCTTCGTTAATTCAAAGCCTGTTTTTTCATGAACAAGTAGTTGCATAACCGCTAGCAGAATGTCTTCATCATTTTCTGCTTGTTGCTTAATTTTCCCGAGGATGTTTCTTCGATGCTTCTCCGTAAAGTTTAGTTGAGTAAACGCTCGTTGATCCATGGCCTTCTTTAAGTTCTTTAAACGGTCCTCCATCACAATTCCTCCAATCGTTCTTTCAAAAGTTCCTTTGCACGTCTAAGTCTAGTTTTCACTGTGTTCGTGCCCACTTCCGTTAATACGGCAATTTCTTTAATAGGCAATTCCTCATAATAAAAGAGATAAATGACTTCTCGATATTTAATCGGCAGCATCATAATCGCAGAAATCAATTGATCATCCTCTTGTCTTTGGATGACAGTCTGCTCGACCATTTCCTTTTTCGTCGTGTTGTTTAACGGTTCATCTTCTGTTATGACTACGTTCTTGTTGTACCAACTTTTCAGAAAATCCTTGCAATGATTGATGGCGATGCTCCACAACCAAGTTCGTAACTTCGATTTACCACGATATGTATGTAGACTCTTATAGCACTTAACAAATATATCCTGAGTTAAGTCTTCTGCTATGGAACGATTATTTACATATGAAAAAACAAGCTGGAGAATTTCCTGCCCATACCTGTTCATTATTTCATCTATCATGACGTCCTTATCTTCTGTATCTAATATTTCCAAAGTTAATTCTTCCAAGTTCATCCCTCCTTCATAAAAAATAGACGATGTACTCCTGATAAAGTTTTCATGAAAAGAAAAAAACATAAGCCATTCCTTTAAAGGTAACTTAGAAAAACATTCAAATAAATACAAAAATAAAAGCAGTTGAGATTAGACCAGAAATCTCACCGCTTTTAGT
>NZ_JBALOS010000090.1:7086-16636 GCF_036962765.1 Neobacillus drentensis | reverse complement strand
GTTTTATACATTACAGATGTGGATCCATTAAAGCATAACCTATTATTTGAACGATTTTTAAATCCTGAGCGGATTTCCATGCCGGATATCGATATTGATTTTCCAGACCATCGTCGTGATGAAGTGATAAACTATGTTGCCGCGAAATATGGTGAACTGCATGTCGCGCAAATTGTTACATTTGGAACACTTGCAGCCAAAGCGGTCCTAAGAGATATCGGTAAAGTATTCGGGCTAAATTCCAAGGAACTCGAACATTTATCAAGAATGATTCCGTCCCGACTAGGAATTGACCTGAAAGGTGCCTATAAAGAATCGGAAGCACTGCGAAGATTTATTAAAGAAAGTCCGATGAATCTTCGTCTTTTTGAAACGGCTTTAAAGCTTGAAGGTCTGCCGCGTCATACTTCCACCCATGCAGCAGGTGTCGTCATTAGTGAGAAGCAGCTTATCGATTTAATCCCCATTCAACGAGGGTCAAACCATGTTTTTTTAACACAATTTTCAATGGAACATCTCGAAGAAATAGGCCTATTAAAAATGGACTTTCTGGGCTTAAGAAATCTGACATTGATAGATTCAATTTTATCCTCGATCACTCGTAAAACTGGAAAAAAAATAAATATCAGTTCGATTCCATTAGATGACTCGTTAACCTTTAACCTGTTAGCAAAAGGGGAAACAACAGGTGTTTTTCAGCTTGAATCAGAGGGTATGCGCAAGGTTCTAACACGCTTAAAGCCATCTCGATTTGAGGATATTGTGGCAGTCAATGCATTGTACCGACCAGGCCCAATGGAAAACATCCCACTCTTTATAGACAGGAAACATGGCGTACAGGCAGTTGAATATCCGCATCCTGATTTACGGCCCATCCTTGAGAATACATATGGGGTTATTGTGTATCAAGAACAAATTATCCAAATTGCTTCGAAAATGGCTGGTTTCACACTAGGTGAAGCCGATTTATTAAGAAGGGCTGTTGGAAAAAAGAAAAAAGATATTCTTGATCAAGAGCGCAGTCATTTTGTTCAGGGAGCCCTAAAAAAAGGATATGAACAAACACTAGCCAATGAAATCTATGATTTAATCGTCCGCTTTGCGAACTATGGCTTTAACCGAAGTCACGCCGTTGCCTATAGTATGATTGCCTACCAATTGGCATTTTTAAAAGCAAACTATCCTGTATATTTTATGGCAGGCTTGCTTACCTCGGCTATCGGCAATGATACGAAAATCGCACAATACATCCTGGAAACGAAACAAAAAGATATTACGGTCCTCCCCCCATCGATCAATCATAGCGGGTACTCCTTCCAAGTGGAACAAGAGGGAATCCGATATAGCCTGGCGGCGATTAAAAGTGTAGGGGCTGCTGCCTTAAAAGAGATTTTTCAAGCGCGGAAAAAGAAAAGGTTCGTTGATTTATTTGATTTTTGTATACGGGTTTCTTCGAAAGCTATCAACCGAAAAACGCTTGAGTTCCTTGCTCACTCTGGCTCGTTCGACGAATTTGGAGAAGATCGTGCCGTATTGCTTGCTAGTTTAGATGTCGCGATGGAACATGCACAAATTTTTAAACCAACTGACAATAACCAATTTGATTTATTTGATGAAGAGTTCATGCCAAAGCCGAAATATATGCTCGTCGATCCCATTAGTCAGGAGAATAAGCTGACATTTGAAAAAGAAGCCCTGGGTTTTTATCTTTCTGACCATCCGATTTCAATCTATGAAGGGCAGTTAAAGCAAGCTGGGGCACAAAACCTATTGGATATGAATCCTAATAATCAACGGGTATCCTCTGGTGTATATATCACCTCGATGAAATCAATTCGGACTAAAAAAGGTGATTCGATGGCCTTTTTAACGGTAAGCGATTCAAGCGGTGAGATGGAAGCAGTAGCATTCCCTAATGTATACAAAAAATATTCTCACCTATTAGGGCATGGGAAGTTTACATTGCTTGAAGGGAAGGTTGAAGAGCGGGATGGGAAACGACAATTTATCATTCAACAAGCTTTTCTATTAGAGGAGTGGCTGCAAACAAAAACAAGGAAACAATCAGTATTATTTTTGAAAATAGTGGAAGAAAAACAATCTGAGAAATTTCTTCAGCAAATCCATCAACTTTTGAAAGAAAACAGTGGAGTTGCAGCCGTAATCTTACACTATGAAAAAAGCCGGAAAACAATTAAGTTAGGTGAAGAAAATAATATCAATCCGACTCCAGAATTACTCGAATTATTAAGAGAGATGCTTGGGCCAAAAAATGTCGTCCTGAAGGATTAATTCTTTACAACTATCCCAGATATGATATAGTGATAATGAGACAAGTGTGGTCTGACCACCAAAAAATCGGGCTACATATAGTGGGATCATCTAAACTTTTTGTAAAAATTTGAGGGGTGACATATCTTGACTTTACGGGAAGAAGCATTACATATGCATCGAATTAATAAAGGAAAGTTAGAGTCGAAATCAAAAGTTATAGTCCGAAATGCACATGATTTAAGCTTAGCTTATTCACCAGGTGTTGCAGAGCCATGTAAAGATATCTATGAGAAACCAGAATTGGTTTACGAATATACCATGAAAGGGAATATGGTTGCCGTGGTTTCTGATGGTACAGCGGTACTTGGTTTAGGGAATATTGGTCCAGAAGCAGCCCTCCCTGTTATGGAAGGTAAAGCTGTATTATTTAAAAGTTTTGCCGGTGTTGATGCGTTTCCTATCTGTTTAAACACAACTGATGTAGACAAAATCGTGGAAACGGTAAAATTGCTTGAACCTACATTTGGTGGTGTGAATTTAGAAGATATTGCTGCTCCAAATTGTTTTGTTATTGAAGAACGGTTGAAAAAGGAAGCCAATATTCCTATCTTCCATGATGATCAGCATGGTACTGCCATTGTAACGGTAGCTGGTCTTGTCAATGCTCTAAAGCTTGTTGGCAAAAAAATGACCGAAATTAAAGTAGTCGCTAACGGTGCAGGTGCTGCCGGGATTGCTATTATTAAATTGTTATATAGTTATGGTGTAAGGGACATAATTATGTGTGATACCAAAGGAGCCATTTACGAAGGTCGCCCTCAAGGGATGAATACAGTGAAGGCAGAGGTAGCAAAGTTTACAAATCGTGATAATCTATCAGGCAGCCTTGAAGATGTCATTAAGGGTGCGGATGTATTTATCGGAGTTTCAGTTGCAGGTGCACTAACCAAAGAAATGGTTGCTTCTATGAATCCTGATTCTATTATTTTTGCGATGGCCAATCCGGTCCCTGAAATTATGCCAGAGGATGCAAAAGCAGCAGGAGCAAAAGTGGTAGGAACAGGTCGATCTGATTTTCCAAACCAAGTAAACAATGTTCTTGCCTTTCCAGGAATTTTCCGTGGCGCCCTTGATGTTCGCGCTACCCATATAAATGAAAAAATGAAAGTTGCAGCTGTTGAAGCTATTGCAAACCTGATCAGTCCTGATGATCTGAATGCTGATTATGTTATTCCAGGACCTTTTGATCCAAGAGTTGCACCAGATGTAGCCGCAGCAGTGGCAAAAGCAGCAATGGAAACGGGTGTTGCCCGCATTAAGGTCGATCCAGAAGAAGTCAAAGAAAAAACAAAGAGGCTCGCTATTATTGGTAAAAGTGAGTGATACGTAAGTGGGAACCAACACCAAGGTCTATTTAGAGATCGTAAAGCAACTTCGTGAGATGATTACCATTGATGGACTAAAAACTGGAGATAAGATCCCTTCTGAACGTGAATTGTCTGAGCGCCTGAATTTCGGGCGCTCTTCCGTTAGAGAAGCACTTCGAGCCTTAGAACTGCTCGGATTAATTGAAACTAGGCGTGGGGAAGGGACGTTTATTCGGGATTTTCGTGGGAATCATCTCGTCCAGTTGCTTAGTACCTTTATTTTACAAGATGAAAAAGCGAAACGAGATGTGTTTGAAACCAAAAATTTTATTGAGATGGATTGCCTGAGATTAGCCATTCAAAAATTAGATGATCTGAAGTTGTTAAACTTAAAAAAATGGGTGCATCAGGAAGAGATTCTAAATGATGATGCGTTTTTTTATCAGTTAATTGAAATAGCGGATAACCACCTCTTCACGAGAATTTGGTCTATTTTAAAGGATTATTACCGTTCACTGGATTCCAGAAATGTCATCTATCAGCGTGAAGACTATTTAATCCTGCTAAATGCTTTAGCCGAAAAGAATGAAGAAAAAACACTGTCCGCGTATTACAAACTACGGAATTTGTCTGTTTTTAACGACAAAAACTAACAGATTTTGAACTCTTTTTATCTTATAGTGAAGGTTATCCAAGCCCAAGAAAACGGGTGTTTTTTATCTGCAAGTGGTCTGACCACCTATAAAAGCAATCAGGTATGAAGTAAAGCTTTATTAGAAAAACTTTTAAAAAAGAGATGATTGGAGTACCTTTCCAATTGGCGTTATCGTAGCACAAAGGAGGTTTAATTTTGGCGCTTAAAGATCTTTTTTCAAAAAACCAGACAAAAAAGAAGAAATACGCTCAAATACCGACGGAAAATGCAAAAAATGATGTTCCGGAAGGAATTATGACAAAGTGTCCTTCCTGTAAGAAAATCATGTATACAAAAGAACTATTGAAAAATGTAAAGGTATGTTTGAATTGCGGACACCATTTTCCAATGAACTCCAAGGAACGTTTGGACAGTTTCATTGATGAAGGAAGTTTTGTAGAATTTAATGAAGATATGATTTCTAAAAATCCTTTAAATTTCCCTGACTATCTTGAAAAGCTTGAAAAGGATCGGCAAAAAAGTAAGTTGAATGAGGCTGTTGTAACAGGAATTGGCACAGTTAATGACCATAAGATTGTTCTAGCGATAATGGATTCTTCGTTCCGAATGGGGAGCATGGGCTCTGTTGTCGGCGAAAAAATCACACAAGCTATTGAAAAAGCGGATGAGTTAAATGTACCTTTTATCATTTTTACTGCTTCAGGTGGGGCAAGAATGCAAGAGGGCGCTCTAAGTTTGATGCAAATGGCCAAAACAAGTGTGGCGTTAAAGAAGTTTAGTAATAATGGCGGTTTAATCATCTCCATTATGACACATCCGACAACAGGCGGGGTTTCTGCTAGTTTTGCATCATTAGGTGATTATAACCTTTCTGAACCTGGTGCGCTCATTGCTTTTGCAGGACGCAGAGTCATTGAACAATCCATCCGCGAAGAATTGCCAGAGGATTTTCAAACGTCTGAGTTCCTTTTAAAGCATGGTCAGTTGGACGCAATCATACATCGAACGGACTTAGTTGAAAAAATCACCAGCATTCTAGAAATCCATCAACCTGGAGGTGTGTTCAGATGGTAGGAGAGTTAGAATTCGAACGCCCGGTAATCGAATTAAGAAAGAAAATCGCTGATTTACAAGAGTTCACCAAAACAGCAGATGTTGACCTTAGTTCGGAAATTGCTAAATTAGAGAAAAGGCTTGAAAAGCTTGAGCAGAGCATATATGAAAATATTAAGCCATGGGACAGAGTGCAAATTGCTCGTCTATCGAACAGGCCTACCACGTTAGATTACATTCCTTACCTGTTTGAAAACTTCTTTGAATGTCATGGAGATCGAACCTTTGCTGATGATGAGGCGATTGTAGGCGGGATTGCTAAGTATCGAGGTTTACCCGTTACCGTGATTGGTCATCAACGTGGAAAAGATACAAAAGAGAATATTCGCAGAAACTTTGGAATGCCTCATCCAGAAGGTTATCGAAAAGCACTTCGCTTAATGAATCAAGCGAATAAATTTAATCGCCCGATTATTTGTTTTATTGATACAAAGGGTGCTTATCCCGGTAAGGCAGCAGAAGAACGCGGACAAAGTGAAGCAATTGCGCGCAATTTATTTGAAATGGCCGGATTAAGAGTTCCTGTGGTGTGTATTGTTATTGGCGAAGGCGGAAGTGGTGGTGCCCTTGCACTTGGAGTAGGTAACCGGATTTATATGCTTGAGAATTCAACCTACTCAGTCATTTCACCAGAGGGTGCGGCGGCTATATTATGGAAGGATGCATCCTTAGCGAGAAATGCCGCTGAAACGATGAAAATTACTGCTCCTGATCTAAAAGAGCTTGGTGTCATTGATGAAATTATTCCTGAAATTAAGGGCGGAGCCCAAAGGGATGTCATGAAGCAAGCTGAGGAAATTGATAATATACTGAAGAAAGCCTTGGAGCAACTTCTGAAACTGTCAGAAGAGGAACTTATCAGTGATCGCTACAACCGTTTCAGGACAATCGGTGAATTTGCCACAGTTAATGATTACATTGGTGTAAATTAATAAAAAAGTGCTCATCCTCATGAGCACTTTTTTAAGTTGTGTAATTTTTTGAACGAGTGTTTCCACTTTTTGTTATTCACAAAATGTTCACGGGAATTTCTTAAAAAAGGCAATGACGACGCTTACAAATCCAATTGAAACGCTTCCAGTTTACTGATTATTCCGTCTCTTATATTTACTAATACCATAAGGTTGTTATAGTTATTTCTTCATGTTATTTTATAAATATTCGCGGGTTTTATGTAAATAATAAAAGAAGGAATTCTAAAACTCATCGTGCCTTTAATTTACTACATATGTTTTTATACATAATATCCCAATAAAATAACTGAGGTGATTGCCCATGAAAAAAATAGGAGTTCTTACTAGTGGCGGAGATTCTCCAGGGATGAATCCAGCTATTCGTGCTGTGGTGCGAAAAGCGATTTATCATAATGTAGAAGTATATGGTATTTATGGAGGTTATACTGGGTTAATTTCTGGAAATATAAAGAAACTAGAGCTAGGTTCGGTTGGTGATATTATTCAACGCGGTGGGACTATGCTTCAATCTGCGCGCTGTCCAGAATTTAAAACAAAGGAAGGACAACAAAAAGGAATTGAGCAATTAAAAGCACATGGCATTGAAGGCCTAGTAGTAATTGGCGGAGATGGCTCATACCGCGGGGCAAAAGCCTTAACAGAACAAGGCTATCCATGCGTGGGGGTTCCAGGTACGATTGATAATGATATTCCAGGAACAGAGCTTACAATAGGATTCGATACTGCGTTAAATACTGTGATCGATTCATTAGATAAAATTCGTGATACCGCTACATCCCATGAACGAACTTTTGTCATTGAAGTAATGGGACGAAACGCTGGTGACATTGCTTTATGGGCTGGTCTAGCAGGTGGAGCTGAAACGATTTTGATTCCTGAAGAAGGTTATGACATGAATGATATTGTCGAAAAACTTCGAAAAGGACATGAACGTGGTAAAAAGCATAGTATTATTGTCGTGGCTGAAGGTGTATGCAGTGGTGTGGAGTTTGGGAAGCAGGTACAAGAAGCAACCAACTTCGATACGAGAGTTTCTGTTTTAGGACATATCCAACGCGGGGGCTCACCTACTGCAGCAGACAGGGTTCTTGCAAGCCGTTTAGGAGCAAGAGCAGTCGAGCTTTTGATTGAAGGAAAAGGCGGTCGTGCAGTTGGAATTGAGAAGAATCAACTGGTCGACTATGACATTATTGAGGCTCTAGGACGTGAACATACTTTAGACCTTGATTTATACAAGCTTTCCATGGAATTATCAATTTAAGAATTTAGGACTTAAGAAATGGCGTAGGTGCTTTTCTATTATAGGAGGAATACAAGGATGTTACGAAAAACCAAAATTGTTTGTACGATAGGCCCTGCAAGTGAAACCGTGGAGAAATTAACTCAATTAATCAATTCGGGTATGAACGTGGCTCGTTTGAATTTCTCTCATGGTGATTTTGAAGAACATGGCGCACGAATTAAAAATATTCGTGAAGCAGCAAAACTGACTGGGAAAACAGTAGCTATCTTGCTTGATACAAAAGGTCCTGAAATTCGGACAAACAATATGCAAAACGGGGCCATTGAACTTCAGGCTGGAGAAAATATTATTGTCTCCATGACAGAGGTGGAAGGGACACTTGATAAGTTTTCTGTTACATATCCAGGGTTAATTGATGATGTTCATGTAGGTTCTAAAATTCTTTTAGATGACGGCTTAATTGGTCTAGAAGTGACGAATGTAGATAACTCAAAAAATGAAATCCATACAAAAATCTTAAATAGCGGTACGCTAAAAAATAAAAAAGGTGTAAACGTACCAGGTGTTTCAGTTAACCTGCCTGGTATCACAGAAAAAGATACAAAAGATATTCTTTTTGGAATTGAACAAGGTATTGATTTTATTGCAGCATCATTCGTACGTCGTTCAAAGGACGTATTAGAAATCCGACAGCTTTTAGAAGAAAATAAAGCCACACACATCCATATTATTCCTAAAATTGAAAATCAGGAAGGCGTCGATAATATTGACGAAATCCTAGAAATCTCTGATGGTTTAATGGTTGCCCGTGGTGATCTTGGCGTAGAAATCCCTGCTGAAGAAGTTCCATTGGTTCAAAAAATGTTAATTAAGAAATGTAACGCACTTGGAAAACCTGTCATTACCGCTACACAAATGCTAGATTCTATGCAAAGAAATCCACGACCGACTCGCGCTGAAGCAAGTGATGTAGCAAATGCAATTTTCGATGGTACGGATGCGATCATGCTTTCTGGTGAAACAGCAGCAGGCCAATATCCAGTCGAAGCTGTTCAAACTATGCACAATATTGCTTCCAGAGCAGAATCTGCATTAGATCACAAAGAAATACTCTCAAGCCGCAGTAAAGATACAGAACATAATCTTACGGATGCGATTGGACAATCTGTTGCACACACTGCATTGAATCTTGAAGTACAAGCAATTATTACTCCAACTGAAAGCGGTCATACAGCAAGAATGATTTCTAAATATCGTCCGAAAGCAGCGATTGTTGCGGTGACTTCCATTGAACATGTTTGCCGTCGTCTTTCCCTTGTATGGGGTGTTTATCCTCAGTTTGGAAATGTTGCGACCACAACAGACGAAATGCTTGATAACGCAGTTGAGGCTAGCTTAAATAGTGGTATCGTCAACCGTGGTGATTTAGTTGTCATTACTGCTGGTGTGCCAGTGGGAGAGGCCGGTACAACCAACTTAATGAAAATTCATGTAGTCGGAGATATTATTACAAAAGCACAAGGAATTGGCCGTAGGTCTGCCTTTGGTAAAGTGGTAGTTGCACAAGATGCCAAGGAAGCTTTAGAAAAAGTAAAACAGGGCTCCATTCTAGTAACAATTGGTACGGATCGTGATATGATTCCAGCGCTTGAGAAATGTGCTGCAGTTATTACGCAAGAAGGTGGATTAACCAGCCACGCAGCTGTTGTTGGTCTAAACCTTAGCATCCCTGTGGTTGTTGGGGTAGAAAATGCTTTAGAATTGTTCAAAGATGGTCAAGAAATCACCGTTGATGCAACAAATGGAGTTATCTACAACGGTCACGCGAGCGTGTTATAAGAACATTTACAACTTTATAAAAATTAGGCTATGCTAAAGCTTATTGTTGATTTTGGCACCCTGTTAATCTACGTTCCAGGCGCGA
>NZ_JBALOS010000090.1:0-7023 GCF_036962765.1 Neobacillus drentensis | reverse complement strand
AACAGGCAAGTTTATCAGAGCCAAAAATTAAAGAAGGGGAGACCCTTCTTTTTTATATCATGACAAAATGATCCCCATTCGTAATATAATGAAAATAAGCCTTAAGGAAAGGGGACAATCTATGCGTTATTTATTTATATTGATCATATTAATCCCAGCTCTAGATATAGGTGTACTGCTTCTTTCAGGTAACGTAATTGGTGTTTGGCCAACCATTGCACTAATTGTATTGACAGGAATCATAGGGGCGTATTTAGCCAAGAGAGAGGGCTTGCAGACGATCCGCAGGGTGCAAGATCAGTTGAGCTATGGTCAACTTCCTGGAGATGCTTTATTAGATGGGATATGTATATTAATCGGTGGAACACTGCTATTAACACCTGGATTTATTACAGATGTTACTGGCTTCTTCTTCCTTTTTCCGCCAACCCGAAAACCGATTAAATATTTACTTATAAAAATGTGGAAAAGAAGGATTAATAAAGGAAATATAAAAATAATTAAATAAAATTCAGCTTCGAGTTTTTGAAGCTGACTTTTATTTTTTTAGCATTATATTTCTTTTCCCATTATAAATCCCCATAAATCATGAAAAACATTGGCTCGATAAAGAGTGGTGATGATGACTAATGTTACAGGACCAACAATTAGACCAAGTAATCCAATTAATTTAAACCCAACGAATAAGGCAATTAGTGTCGCTAATGGGTCTAGCCCAATATTAGAAGAAAGGATTTTTGGCTCCATGATTTGCCGTTGAACAAGGACAATGATATAAAGCACTCCTAAGCCGATGGCAAGTCCCATATTACCTCCGATCGCCACATAAATAATCCATGGGACAAATACGGCACCTGTCCCAAGGTAGGGAATGATATCAACAATTCCAGTTACCAAGGCAATCGTAATCGCATAATCCACCCGTAGGATAAGCAAGCCAATAAGGATAATTACGGTTGTAATTGAAATCAGTGTTAATTGGGCTTTAATAAACCCAAACAATGCCTTTTTTAAATCAATAAACACAGACCTGCTGCTTTTTTTAGCTTTCTCGGGTAAGAGTCTGCCTCCTAAGGAAGATAAACGGTACCAATCTTTACTGATAAAAAAAGTTGCCAATAATGAAAAGATTAAAACCGTCGCTGCATTTGGAAGCCAAGCGATAATATTTGGAATAATTCCAAAGAGATTTTGAATAAAATTACCAACAGTAGTGCCAATTCTAGTTCCGACATTTTGAATATTACTAATAATTGTATCTTGCTGCCCAGAATCAAGTTTTTTAAAGACACTGGATAATTGGTCGTAAATCGGTAAAATTTGTGCTGTGAAATATTTTTCTATATATTCTATTAACGTATCTAGGTGTTCCGGTACTACCGTAGATAAATAATTTGCTCCAGAAACAATCTCAGCTACTAAGAGTGTAATAAGTCCAGCGAATAAAGCAAATATAATTATTAGTGCAATAAAAACAGCTAATGCACGAGGCATTCTAGCCTTTCTTNNCTACAAGTGGATTAATTAAAAACGCAATTAATAGACCAATTAAAAATGGATAGGTCACTTTTGACAAAAAATAAAAAGACAAAAGTCCCAAAACAATTGCACCGATGACAATGATAAATCGTATAGTCCGGTATAAATAATTTAGGTTCAAAAACAAACCTCCCTTTATATGCAAATATCGTAGTTCTAGTTTAACATCTTATAAAATTATCTGCATATTTTTCCAGATAAATATAAATCAGCAAAATATTACGAACATTTTTTCGAGAAAGATTCGAGTATGGATTAGACAAAACCAGACATAAATATACATTTCGCTCTTACGAAGGCATTATGGTACTATAATTTAGATCATGGAAGGTGAGAACATGTTTAATGAGTCAATATTATTTTTACTATTATTGCTAGTCATAGGTTTTATTGCCAAAAACAGTTCCTTAATGATTGCAATTGCTGTTCTTCTTGCTTTAAAGGTAGGAGGATTAGATACAAAAGCTTTCTCATTTATACAGTCCAAAGGGATTAATTGGGGGGTAACCATTATCACCATTGCTGTATTAGCCCCAATTGCAAGTGGAGAAATCGGTTTTAAAGACTTAACTGGAGCATTTAAATCATCGTATGCTTGGATAGCTCTTATCTCTGGAATGATTGTCGCGATGCTGGCAAAAGGAGGAGTAAAGTTGTTAGCTGATGACCCGCAGATTACGACAGCATTAGTACTTGGAACAATCCTTTCTGTGTCTATTTTCAAAGGTGTAGCAGTAGGTCCATTAATTGGTGCTGGAATCGCCTATATGGCAATGAAAATTTATAGTTTTTTTACGTAGATTTTTTGTGAAATAATATTTTTTCACTTTTCGAAGCCTTTCCATTCACAAAAATCTGATAATTGTTTATAATAGGCTTGTAAGCGTTTCTTTTTTTACATAAACCACATATATATGCTGATTTGCTTATTAATTTATTTATGCCTAAAGGAATAGCATTTTAATTGTTTGCTTTTTACCCGAGCAATCGCTCAGTTAATTTAAAGGATGGATAAAGGGAATATTTTTATTTTACTGGTATGGGGAAATTTAGAATAAGAAGGAGAGATTTACTATGACAGTAACACGCGGTCTTGAAGGGGTAGTCGCAACAACTTCCTCCATCAGCTCAATTATTGATGATACGCTCACGTATGTTGGCTATGACATTGACGATTTAGCTGTGAATGCTAGTTTTGAAGAGGTAATCTATTTATTATGGCATCGCAAATTGCCGACTGCAGACCAGTTGGCAGAATTGAAAAAACAACTTGCTGAAAATTCAGCACTACCTCAGGAAGTAATTGAACACTTTAAGTTGTTTCCAATTCAAGAAGTACATCCAATGGCGGCCCTTCGTACAGCCGTTTCGCTTTTAGGCATTTATGATGATGAAGCTGATTTAATGGATACGGATTCAAATTATCAAAAAGCGATTCGTCTTCAGGCAAAAATGCCTGCGATTGTTGCAACATTTGCTCGCGTTAGAAAAGGGTTAGAACCAATTGCTCCTAAGCAGGAATTAAGCTTTGCAGCCAATTTCTTATATATGTTGACTGGGAAGGAACCAGCAGCCATTGCGGTTGAAGCGATTGATAAAGCACTCGTTTTACATGCGGACCACGAATTAAACGCATCCACATTTACTGCACGTGTTTGTGTAGCGACATTATCGGATGTTTATTCTGGAGTAACAGCTGCAATTGGTGCTCTTAAGGGTCCACTACATGGCGGTGCGAATGAAGCTGTTATGAAAATGCTTAAAGAAATCGGTACGCTTGAAAACGTAGAGCCTTATGTACGTGGAAAGCTTGAGAAGAAAGAAAAAATCATGGGCTTTGGCCATCGTGTTTATCGAAATGGAGATCCACGTGCCAAGCATTTAAGAGCAATGTCTAAAAAATTAACTGAACTAACAGGCGAACCACACTGGTATGATATGTCCGAAAAAATCGAAAGCATTGTTACGGGTGAAAAGAAATTACCACCTAACGTGGATTTCTACTCCGCTTCTGTTTATCACAGCTTAGGGATTGACCATGATTTAATGACACCTATTTTTGCAGTAAGCAGGGTATCAGGCTGGCTCGCACATATTCTTGAACAGTATGAAAACAATCGTTTAATCCGCCCTCGTGCAGATTATACAGGTCCTGGAATGCAAAAATATGTACCAATCGAGCAACGAGGTTAATATTTACTTTTGTTGCAATTATTGGTCTAATAGGAATGTATGAAAAGGTTAGAGACTCACATCTCTAACCTTTGGTAAGACAAAGGGTGGACAATGCTCTTTATTTAGCTTTTTTTACATAATAGGAGGGAATACAACTATGCAAGGCGAAAAAATTACAGTTACAAACGGAGTATTAAACGTACCAAACAATCCAATTATCCCATTTATTGAGGGAGACGGGATTGGACCTGATATTTGGGCTGCTTCTGAGAGAGTCTTAAATGCAGCAGTTGAAAAAGCCTACAAAGGTGAACGCAAACTAGTATGGAAAGAAGTTTTAGCAGGTGAAAAAGCATTCAACAAAACTGGCGAATGGCTTCCATCAGAAACACTAGATTTAATCAATGAATATTTGATTGCTATCAAAGGCCCATTAACGACTCCTGTTGGTGGAGGAATTCGTTCGTTGAACGTTGCTCTACGTCAAGAGTTAGATTTATTTGTCTGCTTACGTCCGGTAAGATGGTTCGAAGGTGTTCCTTCACCAGTTAAGCGTCCACAAGATACTGACATGGTTATTTTCCGTGAAAACACTGAAGATATTTATGCTGGTATTGAATATGAAAAAGGTACAGAAGCAGTAAAGAAAGTAATTGACTTCTTACAAAACGAAATGGGTGTTAAGAAAATCAGATTCCCTGAAACTTCAGGAATTGGAATTAAGCCAATTTCTGAAGAAGGAACAAGCCGCTTAGTACGTGCAGCAATTAACTATGCTATTAAAGAAGGCCGTAAATCAGTAACACTCGTGCACAAAGGTAATATCATGAAATTTACTGAAGGCGCGTTTAAAAACTGGGGCTACGAGCTTGCTGAAAAGGAATTTGGCGATAAAGTCTTTACATGGGCTCAATATGACCGCATTAAAGCTGAGCAAGGTTCAGATGCGGCAAACAAGGCACAAGCAGATGCAGAAGCTACTGGAAAAATCATCGTAAAAGATGCCATTGCAGATATCTTCTTACAACAAATCCTTACACGTCCACGTGAGTTTGATGTTGTTGCAACAATGAACTTAAATGGGGACTTCATTTCAGATGCACTTGCAGCACAAGTAGGCGGTATTGGTATTGCACCAGGCGCTAACATTAACTATGAAACAGGACATGCTATTTTTGAAGCAACACATGGTACTGCTCCTAAATATGCTGGTCTTGATAAAGTGAATCCTTCATCCGTTATTTTATCAGGTGTGTTACTGCTTGAGCACTTAGGCTGGAATGAAGCAGCTACTCTGGTTATTAAATCTGTTGAAAAAACAATTGCATCCAAAGTTGTAACTTATGATTTTGCTCGTTTAATGGACGGAGCAACAGAAGTTAAAACTTCTGAATTTGCTGACGAGCTAATTAAGAACATGGATTAAAAAATTGATGCAGATGAGGGCTGTTAGTTAATAGCCCTACCTGCATTTTAAGGTTTAAGACCAACAAAAAACGTACAAAGGGGAGAGTCAAAATGTCATTAAAACGTAAAAAGGTATCTGTTATCGGCGGAGGATTCACCGGAGCAACTACAGCATTTTTACTTGCACAAAAGGAACTAGGAGATGTAGTTCTTGTTGATATCCCACAAATGGAAAATCCGACAAAAGGTAAAGCATTAGACATGCTTGAAGCAAGTCCAGTTCAAGGCTTTGATGCAAATATTACTGGTACTTCAAACTATGAAGATACTAGTGATTCTGATATTGTTGTGATCACTGCTGGTATTGCACGTAAACCTGGTATGAGCCGTGATGATTTGGTTCAAACAAACCAAAAGGTTATGAAAAGTGTAACACAGCAAATTGTGAAGTATTCCCCTAACTGTACGATTCTAGTGTTAACAAACCCAGTAGATGCTATGACCTACACGGTATTTAAAGAATCAGGCTTCCCTAAAAACCGTGTAATTGGCCAATCCGGTGTCCTAGATACTGCACGTTTCCGTACATTTGTTGCTCAAGAATTAAACCTTTCTGTTAAAGACATTACAGGCTTCGTATTGGGTGGACATGGTGATGACATGGTTCCGCTTGTACGTTACTCTTATGCTGGTGGTATTCCGTTAGAAACATTAATTCCTAAAGATCGTCTCGAAGCAATTGTGGAACGCACAAGAAAAGGCGGCGGTGAAATTGTAAACCTTCTTGGTAATGGAAGTGCTTATTATGCTCCTGCTGCGTCATTAGTCGAAATGTGTGAAGCAATCCTTAAAGACCAACGCCGCGTTCTTCCTTCCATTGCATATCTTGAAGGAGAATTTGGTTACGATGGCATCTACCTTGGCGTACCAACAATCCTTGGTGCAAATGGTATAGAAAAAGTAATCGAACTTGAATTAACTGCAGACGAAAAAACTGCTTTAGATAAATCAGTTGAATCCGTTCGCAATGTTATGCAAGTATTAGTTTAAAAAAATAAAAGAGAAATTCGGGGTTACAAAAGTTCCCCGAATTTCTTTGTATTTATATGCAACCGCTTACACGGAGGTGGAGTTTCATGCTTTTAGGTAAAAAGAGAAAGCTAGGCCGTAAGATTGAAGAAATTACTGTCGGTGAAAAATTATCTATGACTGAAAAAATAGAAGACAAGGATCTCCTGCTTTATCTAGGATTAACTGACGATGCGAATCCCCTCTATATTCAGCATGATTATGCATCACAGACTCCTTTTGAAAAACCGATTGTTCCAAGTATCATGCTGACAGGCATGATCACCTCAGCCATCTCAAAATATCTACCTGGTCCAGGGAGTCATATTTTAAGCCAAGAAATCTTGTTTCCTAAACCTGTTTACCATTATGGATCGGTCGAGTTCTTGTTCGAAGTGATTGAAGTATCAAGAGATGAGCATACCATTGTAATTAGTGTCCTAGGAATCAATGAAAAGAACGAGCCTGTCATTCAAGGCAAGGTGAAAGTTTGCCCGCCACACCGCTTAGAAGAAATACATGCGAAGACATTGGATAATTTTTGATAAAAAAGTGGAAATAATGTATAAATAAAAGGAATGTGACCAATTCACATTCCTTTTTTGTTAAGGCTCTTTTCGTAAACTTTATTGCTTTTGGAGTTAAATAAAGCTCATTTACTAGGTCTCTAGGCAATTTCGCTAATGTTCTTACGAAAAGATGCCACGAAGCAACTTGTTGTACGGGTTGATGAACTTATACGAAAAAAACAATCTTGCGTAAATAGCCTTACATAAGAACTTGCAAGGAGGAGGTACACACATTGCAGCTCATTTTGTTTGTATGCACAGGAAA
>NZ_JBALOS010000089.1:0-10810 GCF_036962765.1 Neobacillus drentensis | reverse complement strand
TGATGCATCGTTTTTCCATTTGCAAGCACTCGATCAAATTGCATAATCGATGGGTGAATCATGGTTGCACCCGCTTCCTTAAATGCCTCAACAAATGTACGAATAGCCATTTCTGGATCTTCCCACATGTAATTTGGTATATCTGCTTTATGAGCAGAGAATCGGATCAATGTTCGTTCTGAACCGATTGCGTCGATAACTGCTTTAATTACTTCCTTCATGAACGTTAATCTTTGAGCAAGGTCACCACCATATTCGTCTGTACGATGATTGGTTATATCTGAATTAAATTGGTCAATTAAGTATCCGTGGGCACCGTGAATTTCCACACCGTCAAAACCTGCTGCTATTGCATTTTTCGCAGCCTGCGCATATTGATTGATTACTTCATTAATATCTTTAATTGTCATTTCTTCAGGAACATCATATGGCTTCCGGAAACGAGAGACAAGGCCTTCAGCTGGAATAGCAGATGGTGCTTGAGGAGGCAGATTTCCAGCAAGCTCGTGATGAGATAAACGACCAACATGCCATATTTGAGCGATCATTGTTCCTCCCTCTTTATGCACAGCATCCGTTACTTTTTTCCATCCCTTAATTTGTTCGTCTGAATAAATGCCTGGAATTCCAGGATAGCCTTTTCCACGAGGACTAATGACGGTTCCTTCTGAAATGATTAAACCAACTCCATCGGCAGCACGTTTTCGGTAATATTCAACAATATCCTCTCCTACTACGCCCGTCTGATCATCTGCAAAGGATCTTGTTAACGGTGCCATTGCGATACGAGAGCGTAAATCCCAAGCTCCGATTTTTATCGGTTCAAACAATTTACTTTCTAAACCATTTTTTAAATTTCCCCAAGAATTTGTTTCTTTGCTAATTTGACTCATACATTTTCCTCCATTCATTTCGATTATTCGATATTTCTATAAATACTGAAATTGAAATTAAAATTATTCCGCTTTAACATTAAAGTAAAGCGGGAGCGTATTGTGCAAGGACTTCTCGTTGTAAACTGTAATATCTGAAGGTTCCCTCTCTGCGAACTGCTAATAATCCGCAATCGAGTAAAGGTTTTAAATGATGCGTCAATGTTGAATTGGCAGGGACTTTTAATTGATCTGCCATTTCCAGGCAAGCTAACTCTGACTGCCCTGCAAGTAATTTTACGATTTGTAAACGAGTCGATTCACCTAGTGCCTTATAGACTTTTACTGCAATATCATCATTCACCGCTAAAAACCTCCTTTCAGCAATTCTTATTTCAGTATTTCTAGAAATATTGTATTTAATCAGAGATGCTTTGTCAAGAGATTGCTTTTCCATTTTTTAATTCTAAGGTTGTTTTCTTATTTTAAGAATGTGATTTTGATTTCCACTTCATGATGCCTAAATAAAAGGAATAATAATAAATGTTGTCAATTGTAATGTAAGAACCCATAAAAAAGGTTTAAAATCCTTGGTAAATATAGAGAAAGCACCCAAAAACGGAACCCTTTATGAATTCCAACAGCCTTCTTTTTAATAGGTCTCGTATATAATTTTTCCTGTCTGAGAAGTATCATAATCTCCTAAAGAGTTAACTTCTGACTGAAATTGATGGGAGGATAAAATTCCCTTTACGGTATTTATTAGTCGTTCAGATTCGGGAGTCTTTAGAATAACCAAGTCATACTTTTCTGTTATTAATGGAACAAAATCGATTCCAACAATTTTTGCAGCCTTTTCAATTCCGACTCCTACATCAGCTATTCCAGTAGAGACAGCTGATGCCACACTTAAATGATTGCTCTCTTCGTGCTCATACCCCTTAATGTTCCTAGAAGGAATCTCGTTGATTCGAAGTTTTTCATCAAGAAGAATCCGCGCTCCAGATCCTTTCTCTCTATTTATGATTTTCACATCAGCTTGGTTCAAATCAGTCCAAGTGGTGATATTTAAAGGATTTCCTTTTTTTACGTACAAACCTGCTTTTCTAGAAAGAAGGTTAATTAATATAAAAGGAAAGCCCACTAAAATTTTTTTTATGTATGGTAGATTATACTCGCCTGTATCCCCATCAAATAGATGCAAGCTAACAATGTCACCTTCTCCGTTATACATAGAGATAAGGCTGTTTAAACTTCCTGTAAAGGATCTTAATGGCTTATAGGGTGAATTTTTCTCGATGTGTTTACCTAGAATATCTAAAACCAGGTCTTGTCCACTAATGACAATGTTATGTGAATCCATGGTTTTATTCCTGTGAAGATCGACACCAGGGGATTGAAATGTAGGATTCTGATTGGTTTTATGATTATTAATATAGATTTCCAAGTCCATTGCATCTATTCTCATCTGTCTTCCTACACGGAATACAGGTAATTCCCCTTTTTTAACAAGGTCATAAAGGGTTAATTTTGAGACTTTCAAAAGCTGTGAAACCTCTTCAATCGTATAGGAAAGCTCCTTTGACATTTGCATCCCTCCATTCTTTATTTTAACTTACTGCCTGTTAAAAAGTATATTCCTAATAAAAATAATGAAAAAGTGATTTTTTTCATATCTATAATCGTTATAACTAATTATAATTAGTTATATTTAGTTATATTTAGAATGAGAGGAAGAGGACGAATGAAAAAACGATATCTTTTATTTTTCACAATGATGTTATTACTAGTCGTGTCAGGTTGTGCAACCAATGAACAAACTAAAAAGCAAGAGGAGCAAAAACAAGAAGTTTCTGATAAGAAAGTGGAATTGACAATTTCAGCTGCAGCAAGCTTACAAAATTCCTTAAATGACATTAAAGCAACTTTTGAAAAGGAACACCCTAATGTAATCGTAAACTATAATTTTGGTGCTTCCGGAGCACTGCAGCAACAAATTTCTCAGGGAGCACCTGTCGATCTTTTCTTCTCTGCCGCTGAGGACAAATTTGATAAATTGGTGCAGGACGGACTAATCGAAAAGACTAAAGGAACAGATTTAGTTGGAAATGAACTGGTGTTAGTGGTTCCAAACGATTCCAATAAAGGGATTAAAGCATTTGAAGACCTTACCAAAACAAATAAAATTTCCATTGGTACCCCAGAGGCTGTACCAGCTGGCCAATATGCTAAGGAGACATTAGAAAAATTAAATGTCTGGAAAGCCGTTGAAGGGAAAGTAGTCTATGCTAAGGATGTTCGCCAAGTGCTTACATATGTTGAGACAAACAATGTTGATGCGGGAATCGTTTACAAAACAGATGCAATGATTTCTAATAAGGTTAAGATTGTAGCAACCGCAGAGGAAAATACTCATGGACCTATTATTTATCCTTTGGGTGTGATTAAGAACAGTACCCATCCTAAAGAAGCCCAACTATTCTACGATTATCTTCAAAATGAAAAATCTATGAAGACTTTAGAAAAGTATGGATTTAAAGGATTAAAATAATATTCAATGACAACTGACTTTTGGTCACCAGTCAGATTATCTATTGAGATAGCCTCTGTCTCAGGAGTATGGGTATTAATCCTAGGGTTATTGTTCGGAAAAGTTATGTCTAATACGAAATTCAAAGGAAAAGTCTTTCTTGAAACGGTTTTCCTTTTACCATTAGTATTGCCACCTTCAGTCGTGGGGTTCTTGCTAATTGTTTTATTTGGCAGGAGTAGTCCAGTAGGAAGATTGATAGAATGGACTTTTCATCAACCTGTTATGTTTACGTGGTGGGCAGCTGTGATTGCCTCTACCATTGTGGCTTTTCCTCTTATGTATCAATCGGCTAAGACAGGATTTGAAGCTATTGATGAGGATATTGAGAATGCGGCTCGTGTTGACGGGGCTAATGAATTCAAATTATTTATGAGTATTTCCATTCCTCTAGGAATGAAAGCAATCATTTCCGGTGCCATATTAAGCTTCGCAAGAGCATTAGGCGAGTTTGGTGCCACTCTAATGTTCGCTGGTAATATCCCTGGGAAAACCCAAACCATTCCAACCGCAATATATGTTGCCATTGATTCAGGCAATTTAGAATTGGCTTGGTTATGGGTAATGAGTATGATTGGTATTTCTTTTTTAATGTTAATATGTGTTCATCTCATTAAATCCTGATGAGCGAAAAGAGAACTAATCAAATGTTTGATTAGTTCTCCCCCCTTTTAACTACTTTTGAAATTCGGAAACTTTATTCCCTTTGGCAAATGGCCAAGTAAACACTTTCTGGCCCACACCGCTGCCACCGAATTTAAAGACGATAACCCCGCCGACGATGACCAGTACTCCAATCAATTGATTGATAGTAAACGGTACTTTATTAAGTCCTAGCCAGCCTAATGAATCCCCCAGTAACGCTATCAGCAATTGTGAGGTCAGTGCGATCGCAATGGCATAGGTTGGTCCAAGGCGTTTGATCCCTTGCACGAGACACACCCCCACACCAACACCAATCATACCGCTAAACCAGTACCACGGCTTCATATTTTCCAAGTGGAATAACTGTCCTCCTTCAAAAAGAAGTCCGAATGTCAGTGAAGCGATAAATCCCATCCCTAATACTAAAGTTGTCGTTGCCCATGACCCTGCCCGTTCATTGACTTTACTGTTAAATATATTTTGCAAACCAACCAGCGAGCCGGCAATGATGGCAAACAATAATCCTATAATCATCCGATTTCTCTCCCCATTATTGATATACCAACGTTATTCGTAAATATTATCCCCAGCGAGGTCCTTTAATCCATTTCTGTCCTTAACGAAAATGGAACCTCGATTGCGTTCAATCAGTCCCTCTTCACAAAATTGGGTGATGACCCGATTTAAATGACGATAACTTGTTCCGATTAAATTGGCGGCATCCTTGATACTGATACTTAGTTGGTCTTTATAATGTGTATCCGATTCATCAACGGAAACCGACAATAGATAACTAGCCAAGCGTACTTCCACAGGATACATAATATTGAAGGTCATCGAATTGTTTTTAAGCTGAAACTTCTTCGTGATAATATCCAATAAAAATTGCAGGAACGGTGCATGATTACTTCCATATTTCTTCAACCAGCGATGGTGAATACCAATCATACAAACCGGGGATACCGCCTCAACCGTATTGATGATTTCAATGCCGCGGACATACTCAATATCGCCGATCACTTCAAGCGGCTTCTTAAAAGAAAGAATGAGTGTTTTTCCTTCTGGCGAACTGATATAGATTTTCACTTTTCCCTTAACAAGGACATACAAATACTCTGATGTTTCCCCTTGGGAACAAATCAGTTCACCTTGGTCAAACCTGTGCAGCGACAAATGCGGAATCAATGGTTCATGAAATATCGATTCTAATTGATAGGTTTGGATATAAGCGTGCAATTGCTCCAGATCGTTTCGTTCTTTCACTCGGGTTCACCTCCATTTTCACCTGCAACAGTTTGGAATCACTTGGCGATTATGACCTTAGGATTACCACACCTACTATCATCATCCCTATGCCAATAAACTGCGGCAGTCTCATTTTCTGCTTTTCAAGGCCGAACCATCCGTTACTATCTATAATAAACGTTAATGTTAGCTGTGCAATCAGGATCGCCGATATACTAAGGGTTACACCGATTTCCTCAATCGAACGGACATTGCTGAAGATGACAATCGCTGCAAACGCGCCTCCAAATAAATATAATGGTTTCACTTGTTTAAAGCCGTGCCATTTACCATCTCGAACAAACATTAAGATGATGAAAGCCAGTATGAACCCCGTCAACTGAGTAATTGTGGCTGCTTGCCATGTGCCAATATCTTGACTAATTCGTGTATTCGCAATTCCTTGCAGGGTAATAAATGCCCCGCCTAAAAACGCAAAGATAATCCCCTTCATATTCTTCTCCCCTCATTTCGATTTCTCTCTTTATTAAAAGATATCTCCAAGCAGTTTGAATAGGACATATGTCCTCAACTCAAAAATTGTATGAACCTGCCGCATAGTTACTCTTTTAATTGAGACGATATGAAATGGAGGTGATGGCAATTTTGCGAGATGATGGCAAGGATTTACCCAATAAAATCCAATATAGTATTTGGGATACCCGGACGGAAGAAAATCTCCAAACGATGAAAGAGGAATTTGCTGAGGCGTTCGAACAAACTGATGTAAAATCAAAGTCAACAAATCAGAAGAAGCAGCCGTAATTGGTTGCTTTTTTAATTACAAAAAAACTAGGCAACCTCGGCTCAGAGTGACGAATTGAGCAAAAGTTGCCTAAAAAACTAATCCTATTCAATTGTCAGCCAGGTTTGTGACCATTTTTCAATTTCTTCAACGATTGGCTTTAACGCGAGTCCCTTATCTGTAAGGGAATACTCAATACGGACAGGCGTTTCCGGAAACACCTCACGTTTCACAATCCCTTGACTTTCTAAATCTTTCAGTCGCTCTGAAAGGACCCTTCCGCTTATCCCCATAGAAGCTTCCAAGCTGCAGAAACGCTTTGGGCCTGTTAGCAGCTGATAAATAACCAATCCTGTCCAGCGCTGGCTCATTATTCCCATCGCTTTTTCAAATCGAGGACACATGACTGACTCATCCATTGATCTTCCCCCCTCATAGCCTGTTGCATTTAACAATATAATTAACTTGCTAAACAAATTTAATTGACATATTTTAGTTTTAAAAATATAATTACTTACATAAAGTAACTAACTAACGAATAATCATTAACTATAAATATTTTACTTTAATCAATAACGATTCGTCAATACATCATAGACAGTTAATAAGGTGGTTATTAAATATGAACCTTGAGGCCGATGTTTGCATTGTAGGTGCAGGTCCCGGCGGCGCTTTACTTGGATATTTGCTTGCGATGAAAGGCATCTCAACTATTGTTCTCGAACGACACACTGGGATTGACAAGGAATTCCGAGGTGAACATCTCAACCAGGACGGAGAACGAGTGTTAAAAAAATATGGACTATATGAACAGGTGGAAGATACTGGACTGTTATTAATGGAACGGGTGGAATATTGGCAGCACGGAAAGGTAATAAAGACGGTTACACCTGGTGCCGGTGAAGAGCATGTCGGCATTCATGTCCCACAAAAAAATTTGTTAAGTGTGTTGATTCGAGCATCTGAACCTTATCAGAATTTCAAGCTGATGATGGGGACAAAGATAACAGAGTTAATGTTTAATGATACGGGTTGTGTAACTGGTTTAAAAGCAATGAATGGAGCACAAGAAGTGACGATAAACAGCAAAATTGTTGTTGGTGCCGATGGACGCTTCTCGACTGTACGAAAACTGGCAGAGATGCCTTATACAACGATAACACATGGATATGATTTACTTTGGGCAAAAATTCATAGGCCAGCAGGCTGGGAGCCAACCATTAAAAATGCATTGGTAAATGGAGATCAGTTAGCTTTATTTACCCAGGCTGGCGGTTTCATTCAAATCGGCTGGAATATTAAAGAAAATTCGTATCCATCTTTGAAGAAGCAATCATGTGCACCGTTTATTGAACAAGTGAGTGAGGCATTCCCAGAGTTAGTCGAAACCATCCGTACACAGATTCAAACATGGGACGATTTTATTTTATTAAAAGTACAAAGCTCTCATAGTCGAACATGGGTGAGGGACGGATTGGTGATTATGGGCGATGCAGCACACACGATGAGTCCAACTGGTGCATTTGGAATCAATTGCGCCCTCTTAGATGCAGATGTATTAGCTGAAGTTCTGAGCGAAGCACTCGACAAACAGAATCTAAGTAAGGCACAATTAAAAAGATTCGAACAAGCACGACGTGATCATACTGAAAAACTGCAGCATCAGCAATGGGTGAAAGAGACGACCTATCAAGACAATTTTGCTGTTCCTGTCCTTTCTTAAGAGAGATCAGAGTCGGAATAAATCTATGAAAATATGGAATTGGGGGAATTCATAGTGGAACAAATAGAATTAAAAGCAGATGCTCTCTCTTTTTTAGAGGATAAAATAAAACTAATAAAAAACGGTGATGAAGCGATTTACCTAGTGGGACCAATTAAGCTACCAGTTAATTTATACGGAGAAACGGTTGAATTTAAATGGTATAGCTGGCTAAAGAGCGAAAATGTATCAGAAGATTTCCAGCAAATCATTGATCAGTTATCTTCCGCAAATTTAGCTGAATATCAACAGTCGAGTGTTCTTGTTTATGGGGATTTTGAATATGGTGAGGATGCATTAATCAGAATGCATTCGATTTGTCATACTGGAGATATTTTTGGAAGCAAGCGCTGTGATTGCGGCTTTCAACTCAAACAATCGATGAAAATGATTGTCGAACATGGAGCAGGAGCGTTATTTTATTTAGCCAATCATGAAGGCCGAGGAATTGGCTTATTTAGCAAGGCAATGGCCTATCTTCTGCAAGAAAATGGATACGATACAGTGGAGGCTAATGAAGGTCTTGGTTTTTCAGATGATTCAAGGAATTACGATGATGCTATCGAAGTTCTTAAAGCGCTAAGAACAAAACCTGTCACCCTTATCACCAACAATCCGAAAAAACTTAAAGCCCTAAAAGCTGCTGGTGCACCGGTTTCTGGACGAACTCCTCTTTGGGGCGATATCTCCGAGTATAATGAAAAATACTTACAGACGAAAGTAAAAAAATCCGGACATATGGCATAACAAGCACCTGTTTGATAGTAGAAGGTGACTAGCCACCGTTCGCTCCGATGTTCGTTATTGACATTTCGTGTCATTTAATTTAAAGTAACAGAGTCAAATTAAATACCAAAATTCATTTATTTGTTGTGGACTTTTTTAGAGATATCTCTATTTTCGCCACACAGTTCTCATGCGAGAGCTGTGTGGCTTTTTTGTTGTCTAAAAACAGAACCTAGGGGCAAAACGCGATTTTTTTTACTTGGATTCACTATTGAAAGGGGAAGAAAAAATGAAAACTTGGCACTATGCACTAATTGTTTTTTTAGGCGGATGCTGTTACGGAGTTTTATCAACCTTTGTAAAGCTAGCTTACTCGGCTGGTTTTACCGTGAAAGAGGTAACAGGAAGTCAATTCCTACTTGGGACCTTGCTTATTTGGATCGTGGCACTTTTTTCAAAGAAGAAAAAACTTACACTGCCGAACATTAGTAAATTACTATTATCAGGAATTCCCGTTGGATTAACGGGTGTGTTTTATTATCAGTCCCTGCAAACCCTTGATGCTTCACTTGCCATCATCTTTTTATTTCAATTTGTATGGATTGGCACATTTATTGAGTGGATGGTTTATAAAAAGATACCAAGCACCGGAAAAATGGTTTCGATTGGTATACTGATTATCGGCTCTATTCTTGCAGCCGGCATTATTACAGAAGGCGGCGTAGAATTATCCTGGCAGGGGACTGTTTGGGGACTGCTTTCAGCTGTAACCTATACCGCTCTCATCTTTCTCAGCAGCTCCGTGGGAAAAGATACACCACCTGTACAGAAAAGTGCCCTCATGTCCACTGGCGGGCTGATCACGGTTTTATTGGTTTTTCAGCCAACGAATTTGCTCCATTTACCAGTAATAACGGGAGTAGCACCATATGGATTGTTCCTCGGGTTACTTGGCGTAGCCTTGCCACCGCTCTTATTTTCAATTGGAATGAAGCATGTCGGCCCAGGACTTGGAACCATCTTGACTGCCTCTGAACTTCCGATTGCTGTGATCTTATCCTCATTGGTCCTAGCTGAGAACGTAAGCTTGTCACAATGGTTCGGAGTGGTCCTCATTTTAGGCGGAATTGTGGCAGCGAATGTTAAAAAACCTGCTACGAAAATGAAGTCTGTTTCTTTGGAAAGTAAATCGGTATTTTAAGATTAGCAAGGGGGAGCACCCTTGGGTGTCGCCCCTTTTTTAGTGATAGGATGGTCTTTTTAAAGAGCATTTACTTGCTTCTTCCTGTAAACTTGGGGCGTAGAAACTTAACTTCTTTATAAAGTAACAGGTTTCGGGAAAATGATGCTCTAAAAATCGTAAAGTGGTTTTATTCATCAATTTATTTTCTTTATATTTAATCACCATATTGTAGACAAAATTGTTCATCTCCAGGGTTGTTTTTCCCACCTCATAAGCAAATTCGGTTTGACGAGCAAAGCCTGGCTCTTTAAACCGCAAATAGCCTTTCATGTGGTGATTTTGAACGATAAATACTTGAAATTTACCAATATACAGATCCGCTTGATTACTGACCATTATTTCAATTGGATCAATGATATTTTTAAAAAGAACGGCATGTCCCAGCTGGTCCTCTAGCCATAAATCCATAAGATTTTCTAAAGGAAGAGGTAAAGGCTCTTTTCCAGAGACCAAAAAACTTAAAAATCTCAGATATTCTTGATTTTCCGCTAATGTTCCGTTTAGGTAGGTTGGCGATAAATTTAAATTCACCTTATTATCTATTCTAAGCGCCTGCAGCTTCCCTTCAAATTCAAAATATCCTTTCGCTGCCTGCCATGCTCTCTTGGAAAAATAAATCATTGAGTCATTTGTATAAGTAACCGAACGAGGAATAGTGCTTAATGTCGCAATTAACTCCCCAAATAAATTGATATACTGTTGGGATGTGTTGACATATTCACCTTCACTTACAGAAAGATGATCTCGTACAAAATAGGCATGATCTTGTAATATTTCTAGCCAAAATAACTGTTCCTCCCATAACGAAATCACATTGCTGTTCAAAATGATCTCTCCCCCTTTATTCCCTTATATATATATTAAAAAGAGAGTTATGAAAGAATAAATTAATTCCTAATTTCTCTAAGTCCTATAAAATTAAACCAAAAAAGTGCTTGCATGG